>DXVA01000029.1:0-4806 GCA_019408975.1 Lentisphaeria bacterium
AGGTTGCGGTAATCTCTCTTTCGGGAATCGTCGAAGCCAAGAGCGTACGCGTCGGCGGCGACGAAATGGATCAGGCGATCATTCAGCACATGAAGCGGGTCTACAACCTGATGATCGGCGTGCGAACCGCTGAAGACATTAAAATTCAGATCGGCAGCGCCTACCCTGAAGAAAACAATGAAGTCTTTACGGAAGTCAAGGGCCGCGACCTCGTTTCGGGGCTGCCCAAGACGATCAAAGTCTCCTCCCGCGAGATACGCACGGCTTTGCAGGAACCGGTCACGAGTATTGTGGAAGCGGTTCGCAGCACTCTGGAACGCTGTCCGCCGGAACTTGCAGCGGACCTGATCGACCGCGGCATCATGCTTGCCGGCGGCGGTTCGCTGCTGCGCGGTCTGGATCGTCTGATTTCCGAGGAAACCGGGCTCCCCGTTTTTGTCGCGGACGACGCCTTGAAAGCTGTTGCCAACGGCACCGGCGTGGTTCTTCAGGAAATGGACAACATGTCCAGCGAACGCTGAGTCGAATCAGATCAATCTCAGGACGGCGGAAAATTTCAGCCGTCTTTTTTTATGCTCCCTGCAATCTCTTGCAGAACTCGCGCGGGGAACAGCCCGTATGTTTACGGAAGTCGTTGGAAAAGTAGAGCTGGTTCTGATAGCCGCAAAGCGCCGCAACCTCCTTGATCGTAATGGATTTATTCTGGAGCAGGTTCTTTGCATAATTAATTCTCTGGCTGATCAGAAACTGGACCGGAGTCATGTTCAGGTATTTTTTGAACAGGCGCGTCAGAGTCGCTTTACTGCATCCGGCTTCCAGGCTCATGTCTTCCAATGTCAATTTCTGGAAAATATTCTGCTCCATGAAGTGACGGCAGACAATCAATTCCTGCGGCAGTGCGGTCGTCTGCCGCGTCGTTGCGATTTCCATGAGAAAAGTATAGGCAAGAATGGAGAGTTCGGAAACGGACTCCCGTTTCTTTTCATGCAGCAGAAAACAGATCCGTTCATGCAGTCCGGTGATTTTCGGAGACAGAAAATCGGGGATCACCAGAAACGAATCCAGTTCCAGAGTCTTGATCAGAATCTTGAGCGCCATCCCGCTGAATCCGATACACTTCTTGACGCAATATCCGGCGGGTCCCGTTTCCAGCTTATGGGAACCGAACGGGATCAGCCCCAACTCGCCGGGATTCAACAGGGAAATGCCTCCGTCATAATAAATTTTCAGGTTTCCCTCCTGGACAATCTGAATATCCAGATTCTCAAAATGGTTATGGCTGACCCAGTATCCTTTCGTATATCTGCTGTCTCCCGCGAAAACGGGCCATAGAGTCATTGCCTGAAAAGTCGGCGGAATCCATGAATTCATGTTCTCCCTGATGAAAGGCTTGGCACTCTGGTTGTAAGTTGTATCCCGCCTGATTTTCATTTGAAGAGATTCCCTTATGCTTTTGCCCTGCTATCGTTTTTTTATATATTTTTGCTTTGATTTTACATAATTTATATCTGAATGCCTATTGTTTCAAATCCGGTTTTGATTATAATATATAATAAAGATTCAAAATGGTATCTATTACCGGAACAGATGGAAAGTTATGGTAATCAGGAGGGAAAAATGGCAGTTGCAGGAGAAAAAAGGAAAACGTGTAAAATACATCGCGGTTCTTCCGGCGGAAAACAGACGGAACACAATCGAACATCCGGCTCTGTTTCTTCTTTCATTCAATTGTTGAATTGTTCGATTGTTCGATTGTTCAAATGTTTCCCCGTTCCTTCTTACTTCAGAGTTCCCTGTTCTTCTGTTCTTACTTCCAGGGTGAAAATACAAATTTTCACCCTGATCGAGCTCCTCATCGTGATTGCGATCATCGCGATTTTAGCGGCAATGCTTCTGCCGGCATTGAACAATGCAAAGAATGCCGCCCGCGAAACATCGTGCCGAAACAACCAGAAACAACTCGGGCTCCTGTTCACAAGTTATGCGAATGATTATGACGGATGGGTGCTCCAGAACAACAGCGCCGAACACTTCATTTCTTTCCTGACACGGCAAATGGGAATCAAATTCGCATGGAATCGTCCGAATACGCTCAAAGCATACCATTGCCCCGCCTCCAATGCGGATTTGAATCTGACATCTGTCGGTTATCTTGGACAGCCGCTTTACGGTTCTCATCTGATCACCACACAAACTTACTACTCGAAGAAAGTATCCGGTTACAATGCGCCTTACGGCGTTTATTTCCGCAATCTGTTCAAAGGCGACGGCTCCCCGAGTACATGGCATTTTGCCGGTGACACCGCCAGCCGGGTCGCCAACGGCAAAGCGCAGGGAACCGACTATTATTATACTTATGACAAAGGCAGCGGCGAATGGGGCTATCTCCACATGAGACACAAGAACAAGATCAATCTCTGGTTCGCAGACGGCCATGCCGGCGGCGTAATGCCAATCGACTTGAAGCCGGTTTACACCATCAGAATCTATCGTCTTGAGAACGGCGTGCAGATTACATTATAAATCTAAAAAACAAAGAAAGGACTTTCAATGAAAGGCGGACTTTTTGCAGCCCTGTTATGTCTGGGGCTCACTCTTGCGGCGGCTCTGAATCCGGAAAAAATCGCGGACGTGAAAGCGGGGAAAATTGATACGGCATATGCTTCCTGGTGGGGATTTCATGAAGCGGATTCCGCGGAAATCCTTCAGGCGGCAATCAATTCCGGCGCAAAGAAAGTAGTCATAGACTACACCGGAAAGGACTGGATTACAGGAAAAACGCTGATCCTGCCGTCCAATCTGGAACTTGTGATCGCCGACAAAGTGACCGTCAAAGCGAAACGCGGAGCATTCAAAGGGCTCGGCGATTCCCTGTTCAAGGCGCCGGGAAGCAGGAATACGACGATCCGCGGCGAGGGGTCCGCAAAACTGATGATGAACCGCAAGGATTACGAGGATAAAACAAAATACCGTCTTGGAGAGTGGCGGCACATCATCTACCTGCAGGGTGTCACGGACTTTACGATCCGCGACATTCTGCTGACCGGAAGCGGCGGCGACGGAATTTACGTCGGAGCCGGAATCCAGCCTTACTGCAAGAACCTGCGCATCGAAAATGTTACAGCCGATGACGGAAACCGTCTCGGAATCGCCATCATCAGCGCGGAAGACCTGCTGATCAGGAACTGCCGCTTCATCCGCACTGCGGGAGCGTCTCCCGCCGGGGGACTGGACTTCGAGCCGAACCGTCCGGTGGAGCGCCTCGTCAACTGCATCGTGGAGAACTGCCTGTTCGAAAACAACCGCGGCGCAGGGATCAGCGTCTCTCCGAATCACCTGAACAAGGACTCCGTTCCGGTCTCCATCACGTTCAGGAACTGCCGCTCCATCGGAAATGCGCACGGACTCTTTCTTTATCCGTCGCGCAACTCCAAAGCATATCCGGCAAAGGGGAAAGTGGAATTCGTCAACTGCGAATTCCTGAATAACAACAATCTGTTTCAGGACCCAGTCACGGACAGCATCCGATTCCTGTTCAGGAACTGCAAATTCACGCCTGCCGGAACCGCTGGGGCTGTAATGCAGATCATCTGCAAGCACGCGCCCGGACGCAAAATCGGCGGGCTTGATTTTGAGAACTGCACCGTTGTATGCGATCCGGTAAAGAATCCGCCCCTTGTCCTGCTTTACCAGGGAACGGGCTCCGTTTCGGACGAAATCACAGGCACATTGAATGTTGTGAACGGCGGCAGAACGGAAAAATTCGATTTTCCGGCGTTTGTCAGGGAACGGCAGGGTTATTTCAACCGGATCAACAATCTGAAAACGGCATCCGCCGTTGACCCGAACACTCTGAACAGAATGAAGACGGCACGTCCCCGCTTCCGGAACGAAGCATGCCTGCGCGGAAACTTCACCTATCTCCAGTATGCGGAGAAAGGCGAAACCGTCACGGTCAACGTGCGCATCATCTCCGGCGGCTATCCGCAGAATGTGGATGTCAAACTGAATGCGCCGGACGGAAAGCTCATCCGCAAATATTCATTCCCGCCGGATAAAAAGAATCATGCGGTCACATTCACGGTAAAAGAATCCGGTTATCACACCCTGACGGGCGTCACGGTCCAGCGTGTGGACATTTCCTCCTCGCGCCCGGGCGGCGCCTATCTGGTGAAAGACGGTTTTCAAGTGCTGCTCCCGATCTCCGGCAGGCTCTATTTCGAGGTGCCGGAAGGAGTCTCCGAGTTTCAGCTCGGAATTTCCGCCGATCAGCGTGCCTCCGTCGCCCTTCTGAATCC
This sequence comes from Lentisphaeria bacterium, assembly GCA_019408975.1. Lineage (GTDB taxonomy): Bacteria > Verrucomicrobiota > Lentisphaeria > Victivallales > UBA1829 > UBA11452. The sequence continues at coordinate 4,299 of DXVA01000029.1, forward strand.
CGAAGGCAAGACGGTCATGGAGCAGAAGGACGTCAATTCCATGACTCTGTTCACAGGCAAACGCGCCGATGCCTCCCGTTCCGAAATCTGGGCGGTCGAGATCAGAAATGCAGTCTGGCAGGTCAGCGTAAAGATGTATGAACCGCTTCTTCCCCTGCTCTCCTCCAATCCCGATACCCTGCCACTGAAAGGCAACCCGGAAAAGGCGGTCAAAGGGTTCATTCCACAGGCGAAGAAAACCCCTGCCTTTGCGAATGCAGGCTTTGAACAGATTCGCAACGGATTTCCGCTCTACTGGCAAAAACCGGTTGTCACGCAGGCAAAGATCTCGGTTGTCACGGAAAAACCCTTTGAGGGAGGCAATGCGCTCCGGATCGAAACACCGGCTGATCTGATCCTGATGAGTTACAGTTTCATCCGGGTCGCTCCGGGGACAAAAATCCGAACATCCGTTCAAGTCCGCGGGCAAGGCAGGTTCCGTTTTGAGCTGTCGAATTACTATGCGGCG
>DXVA01000029.1:4816-12619 GCA_019408975.1 Lentisphaeria bacterium
GGGCTCGGAGATGTGTATAAGAGACAGCCCTTTCTCCGGATTACAAAGTCGATTCCGCGGAATGGAAAGAATTTTCCTTTGAATCCGTTGTTCCCGATCAGGAATCCGCAGACGGAAAAATCGGCTGGCTCCGTTTCGTCCTCATGATCCATAAAGACAGCGCACTGGAATTTGACGGCTGTCATGTCGAAACCGTGAAATAGCAGGCAGAGGAAATACAGCCGGGACCTGCAGAACAGGCTCCCGGCTTTACAGACAACGCTGCCGACGTCTCCTGCGTCTGCAAGAGATTTTCCATTCTGCGGCAATCCGCCCGTTCTTCATTTCTCCATCGGGGCAAACGTCAGCCGGACGAACCCTTTCGCAACAGGTTCCCTGAAACGGATTCCCAGGCGGAACACCTTGACTTTACTCCGGACATTCTCTTTGATTTCTTCGGTAAACATTTCGACCTCTCCGCCGGAATTTTCTATTGACAAAGCCATCTTTTCGCCGTTGTGCTCAACGGTCAGATTCTTTCCGGGCAGACCGGAAAGTTTTCCGATATAGATCATCGCAGTCTCGAACTTCTTCGGGGCATCGAACTCAAATGTATCCGTGACGCGAAATGTTCCGCTGCCCTTGCGGGAGTAATCAAAGGCACGGTCCAGCCTCCTGATCCCCGGCACGAAGTAGGCTTTGCTCAAATCCAGCACAACACGGTCCTGCTCCCTGCCGGTCAGATGCCTTTCCACAACGGAAGCCTTTGCATCGCGGCTTTCCGGCTGAAGTCTGCCGTCAATCACAGGGACACTGTGCCCGTAAGAGTTCAGGAGCTTGCTCTCGTAACGCTGTTTGCTGAATGTCCGCCAGTTGTAAACCTCGGAACCGGGATCGACAGCAATGATACCGTCCTTTCCCTGCACGACGACATATGAACCGATATCATTGTGATTATGTCCCTCCAAGTTGTAACCGCCCTTGAAGGAAACGCCGAAACGGACATTCTCCGCCTCGCCCGGACGCAGAATCCAGACCTGCGCTTTTTTATACTCCGTGACGGCGGGGAGCCGATTTTCTGCACGGGCGGAATCCGCTACCGGCAGCAGGTGCCCGTTCAGATGCGCCAGCTTCACAGGAGCCTTCCTGGCATTATACAGCAGATAACTGCACCAGTCCAGCACCGCGGGCGAACATTTCGCAAAAACAGTGCAGTCTGCATAAGCCGGGGCAATCTTTTCTGAAATCAGGATGTGATAAGGAAACATCGTCGCTTCGCAGGCGCCGGGAATCCGTTTTATCAGGTCGATTTTCCCCTTCGATGCCTGCAGGAACAAGGTATCCGCCAGCAGAAAATAGCCATGCCCGTAGCTCCAGTAATCGAACCCCTCGGAAGTATATCCCTCCCCTTTGAATCCGGAAATGTAATAATCCATGTGATTGGCGCAGCGGGTCAACAGCTTTGCGCGGCGCGCGGGATCAATATCCGCAGCGGCAAGAGCGACCGTGATCCCTCCCAGGCAAACCGCGGTCCAGTTTCCGCCCGCGCCCCTGATCCATCCCTCGCCGTAATAAGGTTTCACAAACAGACGTTCAAACGAACTCACGATGCGCAGGTCGATCTCCTGCTGCAGTTTCCGGTACAGCTCCGGCGCCAGCACCGGACGCAGCACATAAGCCACGGAGGAAAGAAATGCTCCGGTTGAGGTGCTGACAAGTTCCAGGGGGAAACCGGCGCGCTTCACGGCATACTGCTTCCGGTCGAAATCCGGCGTCGTCCACGGAATCTCACAATAAGTCTTCAGCATCTCCTGAATCGCCGGAAGAAACGATTCGGTGTCGTATGAAACGCAGCACCCGATCAACAGATCGAAAAGAACACTGCGGTACGGAGCAAACAGACGGGTATGATAATCCCTGCCGTACTTTTTCTCGTCCTTATAAAATTTCATATATTCTTCCAGAGTCGGCGCGGCAGGCATTTTCTTCAGATGCCCGTATGCCCGTCTCGTGATCCTCTGCAGATAAGCGGAACTTCTGCCGTATTTCTCCCAGAATTTCCGGTCGGTGACGGGAGGGACAAAATACCACGGCGCAGACGGCATGGCGTCACGGATTTCCGTTTCCGTAAAAATTTCCGGTTCCGGGGCATTCCGTTTCGGAGACCCGAAATCAGCCCCCGCAATACTCAAGGCGACACTCATCACCAGGCAGCAGGCAAACCATCTCATCATTTTTTCTCCTTATCTCAATATCCTGCGGTTTTTCTCGGATCGAATCCCTTGTAAAACGGATCGCGCCATCCCCATTCACTGCTGTCCAGAGTCCCCCTTTTCGTGGAATATTGACCGTAACGGCTTTCAAACTCCCTCTGTTTGAACTGCCCGGCATGACCATCCACGAAAGCGGCATTGAACGTTTTCCCGGCATGACGGTACCCGGAAACCTGATAACCGGAAGAAAACAGCGGCGGATTCGCTCCCACGGAAAAATCATTCATGTTGCAGTTATCCAGAAACAGCATCGCTTCCGAGGTCTGATAACAGGCACTGTTTTTGCGATGGTAATTATACATGCCGGGGGAACCGCCTTTTCCGCTCAGAAGTCCGTTGACCGCATAATGGGAATAAGCGAATTTGTTGTTCGTGTACCAGCCGAAAGGACGCGGCTCCGCCGGACAGACAAAGGTTCCTTTCGTTTTACTGTAATTGTAAACGACACCGTACTGGCTCGGTTTCCCGCTGGAACCGTCTCCGCCGAGCAATTTGATCCAGGTATGCTCCAGATCCTCGTATTTTCCCGGGACAATATATTCCTGATTGTCATCGGAATAAAGCGCGGCGGCAAGTCCGAGCTGTTTCAGGTTGCTTTTGCAGGAAATGCTTTTTGCCATGTCCCGCGCCCTGTTCAACGCAGGCAGAAGCATCGCCGCCAGAATCGCAATGATCGCTATAACGATCAGCAATTCTATCAAGGTAAAAAACCTTCTTCTCATAAAACCTCCCTGTTCTCTCGTTTTATATTAAAAACCTGCATTCTTTCACCTCCACGGAAGCAGTTGCAATCTCTTTCAGCGGAGCGGCTCCGGACAGATGAAACTCTTCGATATAATTCACCGCCCGCTCTCCCATCTGCTTCAACGGCATTTTAATGAAAGAGAAAGGAATCTTCATGGTCTCTCCCAGCTCGGCAATATCGTCGAAGCAGAACAGTGCCAGATCTTCCGGAATCCGGATATTCAGCGAGGAGATCACCGGCATCAGGCTCAAAGTATTATTTCCGTGCAAAATGAAAATGACATCCGGCGGATTGTTCTTCAATACATGAATGAACTTTTCCATACTTTCCGGCAGACTGTTTCTCACAGTCAGTTCAGGGTCCACCGGAATTCCGTTTGCCCTGTGTGCATCCTGCCATGCGGCAACCCTTCCCGAAAACTGCGTCAGGCTGTATCCGTCGGGACCGTAAAGCGCAATCCGCCGGGCGCCGTTTCTGATCATCCGGTCGATCACCCGGTAGGTCTCCTTGTAATAATCCACAGAAATATAGGACAGCTCCTTTGATACCGGAAAACGGTTGAGCAGAACCACCGGAATACCCTGTTTCGCCAGGGTCACGTAACTGCTCTCCTCCTCGCGCGTGGGCAGAATACTGGTAAGGATAATGCCGTCGAGCTCTTTTGCATACAGCTCCCGATGTGTCCGGGGCAGAAACTTGACGGTATGCCCGTGCGGTTCCGCGGCGGCAAGAATGCCGCTCAGCAGCTTGTCGCTGTAAAATGCCGTGTTATGATATGATTCCGAAGGATTCCAGTCAATGCCGATTTTCAGTTTCCGCTCCCCGGTACTGCGGGAGTGCTGCGCGACGATCGAGCCGATTCCCGGCTGGCGGATCACCAGGGACTTCTCGACCAGCAGCCCGATTGCCCGTCTGATTGTCGGACGGCTTGTGCCGTACTGCACCGCCAGTGTATTTTCCGACGGCAGCGGCATGCCGGGCAGCAGTCTGCCGTCCTGAATCCGGCTCAGGAGATCTTCATAAATCGGCTGGAATACGCTTTTAGCCATTATTTACCTTTAACATGTTGCTTTTACATGTTAAATATTATATGCAGAAATCTGAATTTGTCAAGAGGTAAAAGTAAAGAAAATTCGATTTTTATTAAAAAAATTGATTTAATAGTGCGATGCTCTGCATCGCAAAAATGCTTCGCGCAGGACTTCCAGTCCTGCTTCGGTCCAGATGAATAAGCTGGTCGCCGCAGGCGAAATCCCCGATAGTGCGTATGCTTGCGGCGGGGCAGTTCATTTTTTTGTTAGAAAATTATTTAAAATGCTCCTTGAAAAATACAAGATATACCATATATTTTCAATAGCTCTACAATATATAGTGTTTCATGATTTTTGCGGCTGTTCTTGCAGCCGCATTTTTTCGGGATCAAAAACATGGCAAAACTTCATTTCGGATTACAGAAACTCACTCTGCTCGATTTTCCGGGCAAGGTAGCTTGCACCGTATTCACATACGGCTGCAATTTCCGCTGTCCTTTCTGCCACAACGCCTCTCTGGTGCACAGGGAGGGAGAGGAAGAAGCTCCGGACGCAGAGGATATCCTCGCGTTTCTGGACAAACGCCGCGGAATTCTGGACGGAGTCTGCATTTCCGGAGGCGAACCGCTGCTTCATCCTGAACTGCCTGATTTCATGAAAAAGATTCATGATGCGGGTTTTTCCGTCAAGCTGGATACCAACGGGTCCTTTCCGGATCGCCTTCAGGCTGTTGTGGAATCGCATTGCGTCGATTATGTCGCACTGGACATCAAAAATGCTCCGGAGAAATATGCGGAAACAACGGCATCGTCAGGAGTTCTGGAGGCAGTCCGGGAAAGCGTTGCCTATCTGAAGCGCGGCATGGTTCCTTATGAATTCAGGACCACCGTTGTCAGACAGTTCCATGATGCCGGAGATTTTGAAGCGATAGGAGCGTGGATCGAAGGAGCGCCGCGTTATTTTCTGCAGTCGTTTGCCGACTCGGGAAATCTGCTGGACAGCAGGTGCAGCGGCGTGCCGAAAGAAGAAATGAACCGGTATCTTGCCATAGCGAAGCGTTTCGTGCCTGATGCCGGGATTCGCGGAATGGAATAAGAGCAATCAGCAATTCAACTTCATACTTTATTGAAAGGGATGACAATGTACCAAGTACAAAAACGGGACGGGAAAAACGTCGATTTCAATCTGCAGAAGATTTCCGACGCAATCAAAATGGCTTTCGAGGCACAGGAAAAACAGTATCACCCTTCCGTCATTGATTTTCTCGCATTGAAAGTCACGGCGGACTTCGAGCCCAAGATCAAAGAAGGGCTGATCTCCGTCGAAGATATTCAGGACAGCGTGGAATCCGTGCTTGTACAGGCAGGTTACGCCGACGTTGCCAAGGCTTATATCCTGTACCGCCGCCAGCGGGAGAAACTCCGTTCCATCTCATCCACCGCGCTCGATTACAAGACAACGGTGGACAACTACTTGAAAATCAACGACTGGCGCGTCAAGGAGAACTCCACAGTCACCTATTCCGTCGGCGGACTGATTCTTTCCAACTCCGGAGCGATCACGGCAAACTACTGGCTTTCCGAAGTTTACGATGATGAAATCGCCAACGCGCACCGCAATGCCGATATTCATCTGCATGACCTCTCCATGTTGACCGGCTACTGCGCCGGATGGTCCCTGCGCCAGTTGATCCAGGAGGGGCTCGGCGGGGTTCCGGGAAAAATCACAAGCGCTCCCGCACGCCATCTGGCGACCCTCTGCAACCAGATGGTCAACTTCCTCGGAATCATGCAGAACGAATGGGCGGGCGCGCAGGCATTCTCCTCCTTCGACACCTATCTGGCGCCATTCGTCAAGGCGGACAACCTTTCTTATTCACAGGTCAAGAAATGCATCGAGTCCTTTATTTTCGGTGTCAACACGCCGTCACGCTGGGGAACGCAGGCGCCTTTCTCCAACATTACACTGGACTGGGTGGTTCCGAACGACCTTGCGGAACTGAATGCGATCGTCGGCGGCAGGGAAATGCCGTTCAAATACAAAGACTGCAAGCCGGAAATGGATATGATCAACAAGGCGTTCATTGAGACGATGATCGAAGGCGACGCCAACGGACGCGGTTTCCAGTATCCGATCCCGACCTATTCCATTACCCGCGACTTCGACTGGTCCGACCGGGAGAACAACCGTCTTCTCTTCGAGATGGCGTCAAAATACGGTACCCCCTATTTTTCAAACTACATCAACAGCGACATGGAGCCCAGCGACATCCGCAGCATGTGCTGCCGCCTGCGTCTCGACCTGCGCGAGCTCCGCAAGAAATCCGGCGGATTCTTCGGCAGCGGCGAAAGCACCGGCTCCATCGGCGTCGTCACAATCAACATGCCGCGCATCGCATATCTGGCGGAAAACCGGGAAGACTTTTTCAAGCGCCTGGATCACATGATGGACATCTCGGCGCGTTCCCTCAACATCAAGCGCAAGATCATCACAAAACTCCTGAACGAAGGGCTGTATCCTTATACGAAGCGCTATCTCGGAAAATTCGACAACCACTTTTCCACGATCGGACTGGTCGGCATGAATGAAGTCGGGCTGAATGCGAAATGGCTGCGTGCGGATATGACTCACAAGAAAACGCAGGAGTTCTCCAAAGAGGTGCTCAACCACATGAGAGAGCGTCTTTCCGATTATCAGGAAAAATACGGCGATCTCTACAATCTGGAGGCAACCCCTGCGGAATCAACGAGTTACCGTCTTGCAAAACATGACAGAAAGCGTTTCCCGGACATCGTCACAGCCTCCGAAGACAGCGAGACGCCCTACTACACCAACAGCTCCCATCTCCCCGTAGGCTATACGGACGATATCTTCGCCGCTCTCGACATCCAGGACGATCTTCAGGTGCTGTACACATCCGGAACCGTTTTCCATGCGTTTCTCGGAGAAAAACTGCCGGACTGGCAGAGTGCCGCCAGCCTGGTCCGGAAGATTGCCACGAACTACAGACTGCCCTATTATACTCTGTCTCCAACCTATTCGGTCTGCAAACATCACGGGTATATCGCAGGGGAAAAACTCGAATGCCCCGAATGCGGGCAGCGCACGGAAGTCTACAGCCGTATCACAGGCTACTACCGTCCTGTTCAGAACTGGAACGACGGCAAGCTTCAGGAATACAAACAGCGCAAAGTTTACAGTTCCGCAGGCATCATGCGGAACTGCGGAGAAGCCGCGCCGGCGGAGACTCCTGCCGCTTCCAAAGAAGAACACTTCATTCTGTTTGCCACCAGAACATGCCCGAACTGCAAAACGGCGAAAGCGTTTCTGGATCAGGCGGGAATCAATTACGATGTCGTATTTGCAGATGATGACCTTGAAGCCGCCGAACGTTTCGGCGTCCGGCAGGCGCCTACGCTTGTCGTCAAAAAAGACGGCAAAGCGGAGCGCATCATCAATGTTTCAAACATCCGCAAATACATTGATGCCGTTTAAGCCGAAATGACAATTCCTCCGCATCCTGCTGCCGGGGTGCGGAGGCTTTTCGTATCTCCTCCCCCTCCCTATTGCAGGACGTCAGAGGGTTTTACGCCTTTTTCCGAATATGTCCCGGAACGTTCTGCGCACTTTGGCAAACTGCCGTTTTGTCGTGACCATAAAAAACACGGCAAGCAGTCCGGCGGGGACAAGAAAGAAGACAAAATGCCCGAATCTGCGCAGCAGAACAGCTCCGAATGCCGCACCGCAGATAAAACACAGAATCACCAGATAATAA
>DXVA01000029.1:12629-24110 GCA_019408975.1 Lentisphaeria bacterium
GGCATTTCCCCAGTTCCGTACGGTCTTTTCCTGTAACATGGCGAAAGAACGCTTCTGTCCCGCTCCTGAGATTGCCGGTACACATCGTTGAAGCGAACGGGAGCCCGTGAACCCGGCGAAAAGTCTGAACCTGAAGCGCACAGACGAATGAAATCAGAGAATTGACCGCAAAATCAAAATCTCCATAGGGGATGAAGATCACAGGCGCCAGGCATACAACTTCCAGTATCAGCACGGACTGATGCCAGCCGATCCGTTTTGCCGCCGGCAGTTTCAGATGGACATATTCTGCGGCAAACACCCCCAGCGCATAGAAAAATATCGCCAGCAGATATTTTGCACCCGCCCCCCATTCCAGATTTGCCAGATGAAAACCGAACAGCACCATGTTTCCGGTAACGGCATTGGCAAAAACCTTGCCCCGGCAGAGATAGGTATAGATATCCAGAAAGCCGCCGATGACGCTCAGCACACACGCCGCAGTCAAGCGCTCCGCATTGGCATTTTGTGAAGTCACGACACTCATACCTGATTTCCAGCCATGTCTTTTGAAATTGAAATTCACTGCATGATCCCGGTAATATACCATGCCGGGCAACATATTTCAAAGACATATCCCCCCATGCAAGCCATATCCGGCAGACCGCCGTTCCCTTCTATGCCTATCCGGAGTAATTCGTCTTTCGTCAGTCCCCCTGAAGCCGGACGATTTCACGGGCAATCCGGTCCCGGACGGCATCCCATCCAGCTCGAAATTTCCGGCAGAGTCTCCGAAGGAAATGATTTTGTGAAGAAGATCATCTGCATCCCGCGGGAACAGGCTCCCGCCCCGCCTTGCAGTAAAAAAGATAAAAGCACAGACCGGATCAACAGGCTCCGTGGCGGGTAAGAATCACAAATATGGTTTTCAGGAAAATATAGTAGTCCATCCAGACAGACCAGTTCATGATATAATACATATCAATCATGACACGCTGGGGGTAATCGACCTCATTGCGCCCGGAGACCTGCCACAGACCGGTGATGCCCGGCTTGATCCGCTTCCGCAGCTCGTAGTTTTTCCCATAGTAGGGAATTTCCTCTTCTACAATCGGGCGGGGGCCGATCACAGCCATTTCCCCGGTCAGCACGTTCCAGAACTGGGGAAGTTCATCCAGCGACGTGTTGCGCAGAAATCTGCCGATGCGGGTAATACGCGGATCATTTTTCAACTTGAAGTAATCATGCCATTCGGATTCCAGCTGCGGATTTTCCCTGAGAATCCTGCCGAGGCGTTCCTCCGCATCTTCATACATCGTCCTGAATTTCAGGACATGGATTTTTTTCCCGTTGACTCCCAGCCGGGGCGCCCGGTAGAAAACGGGCCCGGGACTGGAAAGCTTCACCAGTAACGCCAGAATCAGGAACAGCGGCAGAAGTGCAACGACCGCCGCCGCAGTCAGGCAGATTTCAAAAACTTTCTTCGTGAATCGCGGCATTTTCAGGCGAAGCTGGTTCCGTATTTCAAAACCGCCGCGAAGCCCGATGGAAGCAGGGTAAAGCCACGCAATCGGAAGAATCTGGTTGTCGGGGACAAACATGATATGCTGGAAAATCCCGGAGTATTCACGGAAAATCCGGTTGGCAAGCGGCAGCGGCAGGCAGCAGACAACATATTCCACATGCCTGTGTTCCGCCACCGATTTCGCCAAAGACAACGGCCCGAGAATCCGGTATCCGCCGATCGTCTGCTTCTGTTTCTGCGGATCGTCATCCAGAAACCCGATGACCCGGAATCCGTAGTAGCAGCTGCCCGTCAGTTCCCTGCTGACGATCTCTCCCGTTTTTCCGGCTCCGGCAATCACGACATCAATCAGCCCGAAATTCAACTGCTGCATCAGGAAACGCACAAGAAAACGGCAGACAGGAAGCAGCAGAATCGTCAATGCCATACTGAAAAGCAGGACGCTCCACGGCAGATGCTCCCTCTGACCGAAAAAGAAACGGCAGATGAAAAACAGGAAATAGACATTGAAGACAGACAGGGAAACTCTCCGTATCTCTTCAATTTTATTCAGGCAGATTCCGGGATAAAGGAAACTGCCGTGATAGACCCGGAAAAGAGCATTGTAGATCAGGAACAGGAACAGAAACGGCAGGCTTTCACGGCAAACGGCGCCGAAGCCGCAGACGGTTCCGGCACACCGGGAATAAATATGCACCGACAGAAGAAAAATCCCCGAAACACAAACAATGTCGCATAACGCCAGAAGGCATACGCGAAGCCGCTTGCCGCCCGCCGGGAAATGAACGTGCACACTCCGATGTCTCATTCCTGCATCTCCTGCGGTTTTGCCATGTAACGATACACGCTGAAATAAACTTTCTTACGGTTGTCTTCCGGAGAAGAATAAAGGCGCCGCCACTGCTGCGGAGTCATTTCCATATCCTGCGGAGAGAAAAAATGACCCGGCGGCTCATTACAGAAAACATAGGCGCAGACACTTCCGGCAAGACGCATCCTGATCTCATCCGGAGCCGTGAATTTACGCCCCGTCTCCTTCTGCGCCTCCACCGGCCGCCCCAGATAGAACTGAAGCCTCGCTGCCTCGCCGCAGAAGTCGAAGAACCTTACATCCTTCATCTTCCCGGAATCCGTTTTGACAAGAGCGGCGCTTTCCGGGATGCACCCGCCATACCTGTTGTATCTCAGGAATTTGCCGATACAGATGATGATGATCGCCAGCAGAAGGAGCCTTCCGGCAAGGCGCATATGGCTGCGCAGAAAACGGGAACAGCGGTACTGCGGATGAAAAAACGCGGCGGTCAGAAACGGCGTCAGCCGGTATGCCGCGTATGCACTGAATCCGGCACCGGCATAAATGAAAATCGCCGCATAACGCGCGGAAAGCATCGTAATGCAGCAGCGCCACGAAAACATGAAGACAAGGGCAAACACAAGCGGCAGGAAGAAGCGCCTGCGGTAAGGCGGATTCAGAAGAGCCAGAACCATCCCTGCCGCCATAATGTAAAAGACGGGCTCAAATACAATCCTTGATGTTTTTATGAATGTATCGGACAACATGATGCTCACCTAGATCTTCTGTGTTGATATCCGCCGGACTCGTTCATTATAGGCAGCGGCAGTCTGCGGCAGGACTCCCGTAAGCAGGGCAATGGCAAACGCCGATATCAGGAATGTCCCTCCCCATACGGCAAAGTTCGCCAGAGCGTTTTTCAGGGAAATGGAACGGACAGCCGGAGCGATCAGGAAATAGGCTGCAATCAGCGGCACAAGCTCCAGTATCTCATAACGGACAAATAACCCGAATGCCAGAAACAGCGCGCTGAAACACCATCCCTGCCATTTTCCCGAACGAATGCCGTAAAGGGCAAAGAGAACGGAGGAACCGCCGGCAAACAGGTAAAGAGTATCGCGGGTGACGTCTGCGGACAACCCGATCGCGGACGGATGAAACGCCATCAGGAATGCCGCCCCCAGCGCAATCTCTTTGTGAGTGGTAAGCTGCCGTAAAATTCCCCACGCAACCAGCGGAAGCAGACTGCCGAAGACAAGGTTCACGGCGATTCCAGCGGCATGGAGACTGAGTCCCGTATGGAAAAGCACTTTCATCATCCAGGGCAGCAGCGGCAGATAGGCATGGCGGGGATAATCCCCTGAAACCGCCCATTGTTCCGCCAGCCTGACGTAAATCGTCCCATCCCGGGAAATAAGAGGTTCCAGATGAAACTGCAGAAGCCGCATTCCGAAAGCAAGCAGTACGGACAAAACGAGAAGTATGGCGTATGCGTTCCGCGGCAGTTTCCGGTTTCCGGCATCCGCCATGCGCAGCAGTAACGTTTTTTTATGATGCTTTTCCATTCCATTCCCTATCTGAGCCGTTTTAACGCAAGAGCGAAATTCTTCCGGAACGCATCGCGGGAAAACTTTCCCGCCTGTCTGCGGCAAAGCGCGGAATCCCACGAAACAGATTCAAAATGCAGAATCGCCTCCGCAAGCGCTTCCGGGCTCTGCACATCGAAAAACAGCCCCGTTTCATTTTCTATGACACTTTCCAGCACACCGCCCGCCCTCAATGCAATCACCGGAGTTCCTGCGGACTGAGCCTCCACGGGGACAATTCCGAAATCCTCGATTCCCGGAAAAAGCAGAGCCCGCGCCCCCGTATAAAGACGCCTCAAATCCTCCGCAGAGACCCGTCCCGTAAATGTGACATTGCCGCCCGCAAGTTTCTGCAGCATTTTTTTCATCGGCCCTTCACCGGCAACCACCAGTTTGCGCTTGAGCCTGCAACATGCCCTGACGGCAAGATCAGGGCGTTTGTAGTGCGTCAGCTGCCCGGCATACAAATAGTAGTCCTCTCTTTTATCGGTTCCTGCCTGGAAAAAGTCCGTATCGACCGGCGGGTGAACGACGACGGCGTCCCGACGGTAAATCCTCCTGATCCGCTCTCTTACAAACTCGCTGTTGGTGAAAAACGCATCCACGCTCTCCGCAGATTTCAGGTCATAGTTTCTGAGACCGGGCGTAAAAAGCTTCATGGCAAGCTTTTCCGCCGGACTGGCACAGTTCCAGTATTCCCGGTACATATCCCATAAGTAACGCATCGGAGTATGGCAGTAACAGAGATGATACGCATTCCGCGGCTTGCGGATGCCCTTCACCGGCCCGGATTCACTGCTGATGATCAGGTCGTAACCGGAAAAGTCCCAGCGGCGCAGGGCAAAGGGCATCAGCCAGAGATATTTCTGGCAGCAGCGGTGCGCAAAAGGCAGTCTGCCGATGATGCTTTCCGTGATCCTGTGTTTTCTGAAAACCGCACTCAGATTTTCCGGACGGCAGGCATGGGTGAAAATATCCGCTTCGGGATACATCTCCGCAAGCTCGGCAAGGAGATTTTCCCCTCCCCGCATGTTGATCATCCAGTAGTGCAGCAGTGCAGTTTTCATGGCAAAACCCGTTACGGTTCACGAATCGCTTCATCAAGAGACTTGATCAGCGGATGAATGATATATTCGATCACGCGACGGCGCCCGACCTTGATTTCGCATTGAGTTTCCATTCCCGGTATCAGGCGGAATTTCTCCGTAATATTCTTCAGCTTCCCCGATACGGTCATCTTTGCGCGGTAGTAGGCTCTGTTTCCGCCCTGCTCCTGCTTCTGAAGCGTATCTTCGGAGATGTCCACGACTTCACCCTCCAGCGTGCCGTGTTTCTGGAACGGAAAAGAGTTCAGTTTGATTCTTGCCTGCGCACCTTTGTGGACTCTGCCGATGTCTTTCGGAGCAATTTCCGCCTCCAGTTCGATTCCCGCATCGATCGGGACCAGTGTGACCAGCGCCTCCGCCTCCCTGACCGCCGAACCTTCCGAAAAAGAGGCGATTTCATGCACAACCGCTTCGCACGGGGCGCGCAGATAAACATAGGTGGCAAGCTGACGCTGCTTCTGGTATTCCATGAGCGCGCTGGTCAGTTCACGGCGGACTTTGACCATCTCCTCCGAGATTGCCTTGCGCCACTCTTCCATGAAGGAATTGCGGCTGGCTATGACGGACTGCTCCTCATGTTCCAGTTCCTTCAGATTGTTGCGGAGGCGGTCCACTTCGACTTCCATCTGCATACGCGAAATCGAGATCTCCAGCTCTTCCTTGATGGAGGCAACCCGTTTTTTCTGGAGATCGGCGATGATGTCTTCGATCTGCTTGATGGCTTTCAGGCGTCCGGTCTGCGTCTTATGGCTCTCGCGGGTCGTTTCCTGCTGCGCCTTGCAGCGTTCGATCTCCTGCTTGAAGTAGTTCATCCTCTCCTTGTAATAACTCCGGCGCTGAAGATAGATGGCGTGCTGCCAGCGCTGATCGTCCTGGTCTTTATCCTCAATCTTGTATTCCTTGTCCGTAAATTCCGCATACAGGCGGTTGAATTGCGCCGTCAGGGTGGCGACCTCCCGTTCCAGGCGTTCGTTTTCCGCCTGATGGATCGTCGGATCGAATGTGATCAGTATCTGGTCGGGCTTTACCACATCGCCGACCTTGACATTGATTTTCTTGATCACGGTCCGCTCAAGCGGTTTGATCGTAATGTTCGGAGTGCGGGAAACCAGTTTTCCGGGAGCCTCCACGATGATATCAACCTCCGCCAGGGATGCCCAGACGATGGCGGCAAGCATGACAATGAACGGCATCCAGACACAGAAGCGTATTGCAAAAGGCAGACGCTCGTTTTTCAGTTCCAGCGCATCCGGCTGGAATTCCACCATTTCCTGCGGTATCTTCTCTTCTTTCATCATTCTTCATCTCCTCTCATCTGCTGTGTCCAGAATTCGCGGTAAATTCCGGGCTGCGCCAGCAATTCCTTATGAGTGCCGCAGGCGGACTGTTCGCCGTTGTCGAGCACCATGATCATGTCCGCATGACTGACGATACTTAACCGGTGCGAAACAATCAGAACGCTCCGCCCCCGCGCGATGGCTTTCAGGTTTTTCTGAATCACCGCTTCACTTTCGGGGTCCAGAGCACTGGTTGCCTCATCGAAGATCAGAACCGGCGGATTGGTCAGGAGCGCGCGGGCGATTGCCAGGCGCTGTTTCTGCCCTCCGGAAAGATTCGACGCGTTTTCTTCAAGCACCGTATCGTAACCGCGCGGAAGTTTCTGGATGAACTCATCCGCTCCGGCGAGCTTCGCCGCATAGAGAATCTCCTCAAGCGTGGCATTCTGTTTTGTAAGGCTGATATTCGCCCGGACCGTGCCGCTGAAAAAATAGTTTTCCTGAAGCACCACGCCGATGCTCCGGCGCAGGTGTGCCTTATCAATTTCACGGATATCGATTCCGTCAATTTTGATCAGCCCCTGCGAAACAGGATAAAGCCCCTGGAGGAGCTTGGTCAGCGTGGTTTTGCCCGAACCGGACCTGCCGACAAAACCGATCGTGCTCCCTTCCGGTATCTTCAGCGAAAAACGCTTGATGACCTGGGGCAGGTCCGGACGGTATTGGAACGTGACGTTTTCAAAATCGATCCGCCCCTTCAGCGGGTTCCGGACTCCTCCGCCCGCCGGCTCCGGAGGCGTATTCATCACGACACCGAGCATACGGACCGAAAGTGCGATCTGCTGGTATTCATGAATCAGCCCGACCATCTTCACCAGCGGCCCGGTCACTCTGTTCGCAAGCATCTGAAACGCAATCAGGGCACCGATGCTGATGGCATGGTTGAAGACAAGGTGCGCACCGTACCAGATCACGCAGATCGTCATCATCATTTCCAGAACCTGACTGATGCTCTGGGCGGTCATGGAGATTTTTCCGACGCGGAAATAGGACTTGATGGCATAAGCCGTGGAATCATCCCAGATTTTCTTTTCAACAGGTTCAAGCGCCAGCGATTTTACAGTTTTGACTCCGTGTATGGATTCGACCAGCATACTCTGGCGTTTGCCCTCCGCCTGATAAAGTTCGTCAAGACGGCGCTGAAAAGGTTTGATGAGACTGGCGATCACCAGAGCCATCAGGAAAGAGAATCCCAGGACAACCAGCGTCAGCTGCACGCTGTAAAGCAGCAGGAACGGGATGAAAATGCACAAGGCAAACACATCAAGAATCGTGAAAAAAAGATTGCCGGAGAGAAATCCCCGGATCTTTTCCGTCTGCTGCATGTGTTTCAAAAGAACTCCGGACGGAACCCGTTCAAAGAAGTCCACGGGAAGACGCATCAGATGAGTGAAAGTCTTGGTGGCGGTCGAGATATCGATTTTATTCGTTGCAAACAGCAGCAGATAGCTGCGCACATAATTGACCAGCCCGTTGAAAAGCACCGCCAGCAGGATTCCGATTCCCAGCACATTCAATGTGTTATATGCCTGATTGACCAGAACCTTGTCCACGACAATCTGGAAAAACAGCGGCACGATCAGGGAGAATATTGTCAGCATCGCCACCATCAGGGCGATTTCGCCGAATATGCCTCTGTTCTTGATGAATTCCGGAATGAACCAGCGCAGGGAAAACGGCTGTGATTCGTCGGAAAGTTTGTAAGTCTTCTTCAGGAGAATGAAACTGCCTGTATAATCCGATTCAAACTGCTCCCGTGCCAGAAATGTAAAATGATTCGGGGAATCATGGTTTTCAGATTCGGGGTCAAGGAGAACCGCCTCCTCCTGTTCGCCGTTTTTGCGGAATCCGCAGAATACCGCATATTTCCCGTTGTTCTTTTCCGCGATCACCGGAAAAATGCTCTGCCCTTTCTCCAGTTTCTCCCATGTGAGCCGGAGCCGTTTCGTCTTGAATTCATAATCCGAGGCAATCTGCCTGAAAAGCGAATCCCTGACCTCCTCCTCTCCGACGGCATATTCGTGCATGACACGGCGGAGATCCATCTGGGTATTGTTGTGTTTGGCAATTGCCGCAAGGCAGAAGAGACGGCTGTGCCTGGCGGCATCCACCTGTGCCAGATTGCGGAAAATGATCATGGTTCCGCTCATCCGTTCCTCCAGCTGCGATTTCGGAACCGCAATGGTCTTCTGCTTTGAACCGACTGCCGGATCAATGATCGTCACCGTTTCCGAACTGACAAACTGCCGGCTGTTCGCCATCAGAATCCATGCGCCGTTCTTCAGCCGGACCAGAACCGGGCCGGCATAGGTTTTCAACACCTCAGCATCCGTGATAAGTTCCGCCCTGAGCTGCTGTTCATTTGAGAGAGCAAGAAGCACCTCTCCCTGATTTTCCAGATATTTCTGTTGCAGTTCAACAGTAATCAGTGCTGAAAAATTAACGTTCCGGCGGTATTGCGAAAACAATATTTGCAAACATTGAAGTCCGCTGAAGTTATTTTCCTGTTTCATTTGCGTTCCTTATTTTTATCTTATATCAATTTTTCAAATCACAAGCATCGTTCCCAGATTACGCAGGAACCCGGACTTCAATATGCCGGCGGACAGCAGCGTATAACGCCGTTTCCAGAATCCCTGACGCCCAATGGAGGCAAACGCACGGACATGTTCCGCACGTTCCCGGTCCAGCCTGCCGCCGTAACGTTCAAGAAAAGCTCCCGCCTGCGTCACATTCCGCAGAAAACGCGCCCGGACCGTTTTCAGCCCGCGCCCCATCATCCGCAGGAGATAGCGCAATCCATAGGGCTCGATCCCGAAAACATTACTGCCGTGCTGACGGTAAAACATGGTCCCGCAATCCAGATAGACGATTTTCCCGAATGCCGCGACGCATAAACTGAGCCAATGATCGTGCATCACCGCTTCCGGAGGGAGAGGAAATGCGAGCGATGCAGCCGCACGGTTTATCATAATGGTGCAGGCGGAAGGGACATTCTGCGTCAGGAGCCGTTCCAGAGAACAGAAAGCGGGGTTGATCCGGGCGTAGCGGTAAAAGGAGCCGGACAGACAGAACAGATTCCGGTCCGTAACACTCATATCGGTAAACACCAGAAGCGGAGTGCCGGCTCCATACAACTGTTCCGCCTCCTGCATTTTCCGCAGAGTGAGTTCCACCTTGCTTTTGAACCAGACATCATCCTGGTCACAGAACATCAGATACGGGGCGGAACTCTGAAGATACAGCTCGTTGACCGCCTCCAGAACACCGACATGCCGGTGGGAAGGCAGCAATTCCGCAGGGAACGGCAGTTCCGGCAGCCGGTCCAGGCGAACACGCGACCCGTCATCGCGCACAAGCAGGCGGAAATCCATAAGGCTCTGCTCTTTCAGGGAATCCAGCATTTCCGGAAAGTAAGCCTCACCCTCATAAAAGGGGAGAAGAATGTCTATTTTCGCCCCGGAATCAGACCTCATCGGTAAATTCCCCTTCCCTGGGAATCGCCTTGACTGCGCACAGACAACAGCAATCCGCACATTCTCCAAGCGCAGGCGCAGCCAGAAACACCTGCTGATATTTCAACTCACCGACGAGACATGCAAAAAACTGTTCATGATCGAACTCTTTACGCGGAACCGTAAAAAATACGCGGCTCCCGTCGTACAGCAATCTCCGGCTGTGCTCCAGTCTGCTCTTCAGCTTCCGCGGATACCGTGCCGACCAGGGAAGCACGATATAATCAAATTTGCCGGACTCCGCCAGAACCGTATCTCCGAAACGTGCCTGACCGAAAGAAGAAGCAAGCTCTTTCTGCGTATCTGCCGCCATCTTCTCCATGAAAACTGCACCGTTGCCATGCGGCTGGCAGCAGAGGAACGCCGCAAGCGTGAGCTGTTCCGCAGAAACAGCCGCTTCTGCAGACAGCGGAGATTTTGCCGCTTCAGCCAGTGCCTGTCCTGTTGCAAGCGGGCGGAGAAGCCTGTCCAGCCGGATTTTATGTTCCTTTGCCTCAACGAACAGGAGATCCATCTGCTTCTCGATTGCCTCCGGGGCATAATTCTGCTGCAGGAACCTGATCCCATTGCAGGAAATCTTCTTCCACAGTTCTTCGTCGGTCATCAGCGCCGTAATCGCCTCCGCATATTCCTCCGGACTTGAAACGATCATGATATTCTCCTTGTCCTTCATCCCGGTGCCTTCGGTCCCGAAACAGCTGCTGACGCAGGGAACGCCGTATGCCATGCTCGAAGCGACTTTCCCCTTGGTTCCGGCGCCGTAACGAAGCGGCGCCACCGTTATTTTCGCATGATCCAGGCAATCCCCCAGATTCTCCACAAAACCGAGGAACCTGATCTTCGGAGATTCCGCCACACTCTGATATTCCTTCTTTTTGAAAATATCATTGCGCAGAGCCTCGCCGATCACAGTAAGCGTGCCGTCAACGCCCCGTTTTTCAAGAACCGGAAGAATTTCCTCGACATAAAATTTCAGCGCGTCCAGATTCGGCGGGTGGGCGCTGCCGATAAAGACAATGCCTTCGCGTTCCCTGAAGGATTCCCTGCATCCGAACACCCTGCGCGCCTGCGGGATATGCCAAATGCGCTTCATGCCATACTGTTCTTCCAGCATCTTCTTTTCGTCCGAACTGATTACAATCGTCACATCGGCGCGCGCCATCAGGGCGATCTCCAGCTTTTCGGTCATCAGCGCTCTCAGCATTCCATTTTCGGAATGACTCAGTTCCGCTTCACGCCGCTCTCTGACGAAATGCACATCGACTGTATCGAAAATATACGCCGCCTGCGGCGCATACCGCCGGATCAGGCGGTCGAAACACTGCGCCTGATAGACTCGCGACACAAAAACATAGTCAAAAGTGCGCCCGTTGTCCCGGATGTATTCCCATATCTGCCGCTGGGGCGCGTAAACGCATTCCACTCCGGCACGAAGCAGAATCGCGGTATATTTCCCGACATACCCCGGAGTATATTCTCCGTGAAAGACGACGTCATAACCGCGTTTGATCATATATTCCATGAAAAAGACGGCATCCATCCCGCCGGAACCGCGATCCGCCATCGGGACCTCCGCATCAATATAAAGAACTTATCCCTAAATAACAACTTGAAATAAAAGAAATACTGTGCTATATTAC
>DXVA01000290.1:0-3266 GCA_019408975.1 Lentisphaeria bacterium
GACAGAAAGAAAGCGGAAGCGTGCCTGCGCGGTTTCCTGGACGAGGCGCTGATTCCCCCTGCCCGCTGATTCAGGAAAAAGACCTTCCGAAGATTTTTCCGCGGATTCCCTCACTTCTCCCTCTCGTAAAATTCACCTTATATGCTATATTGTTTCAAATTACGACGGGGAGAAGCGGATGAATCTGACAGACATCACAATTTTTTTCCGGAACCGCAGGAGTTCCGTTTTTATTGACCTTGCCTCAAAATATATGGCGGCGGTCCCGCAGGATAAAGCGCAGGCGGTCCTGACTCTGTTTCTATATGCCTATAAGACAATCAACCAGTCGCTTCCGCCGGACAGGGATCTTGAGGAGCTCAAACTGCTTCTTGCAAAATCTCTGCCGGAACTGGATGCGGATGAAATCGCCGACAATGCAGGAAAAGCGGCAACCCACGCAGGAGCCCTGGATGCGGCGCAGCGGCTGGCGCCCATTCCGATCAGCGACCGTCTCCTGCTGGCTTCCGCGATTCTGGAACTGGACAAAGCCGTCACGCCGCTCAAGGAGGAAAACCGGAAAATCTTCACGGAACTCGCGGAAGCCATGGCGATTTACCCACGCAGAATCCAGGATTTGATTGCGCAGGAGGCGGCGCGGCGGGCGACTGCGGCAAAAGTCCTGAACTCCGGCGCAGGGCTCGCCGTCGCGCTTGTCGTCATTCTCGTATTCATTCTCGCCGCAACGTTTTTGAAATCACTGATCTTCGGAATCATTCTCGCCTATTTCTTTCTGCCGCTGGAAAAATATTTTGAAAAACACTTCTTCAATACGAAACTCATCACGGCAATTTCAAAATTCTTCTCTTTTTTCTGTTATCCGCTTCATAAGCTGGGCATGATCTTCTCTCCGGTGAAGGAACAGACGGATCAGGAAAAAGAACTGGCGGCACGCAAAGTGCTGGTCATGAAATCTTCGATCGCGGCACTGGTCACGGTCATTGTGGGAACCCTGCTGGCATTGATGCTGACAGTTTCCATTCTGATTCCGGCGGCGATCAACATGGGGCGCTCCGTCAACCGGTGGGCGAATTCAAGTCCGGTCCTCGGACATCTGGAAAATACGATCTCGACGTGGATCAGACCGGAGGAAAAGATTCTGGCTCCAGAAAACGGCGAACTGGCGGAACTCGCCAGAAAAACCAGAAAGGCGGATGACGGCAAGGAACCGGAAATCCGTTCCGTCAAGGAGTTTGTCGAATGGCTCCGCCCGGAGCTCCGCGCCTATATTCAGGAAAACAGCAAGGACATCGCCAGCGTCGCATTTTCCAAAGGCAGGGGAATCGTCTCCACGCTGATCGCCATCGTGACGACTCTGGGGACGTTCGTGTTCGACCTGCTTCTCTGCATCTTCTTCTTCCTGTATTTCATCCAGAAAATGGCACTCTTTTCCAACTCGTTCAAAACCTCAGCCAATGCCGGCGGCGAAAGCATCGGCGACTGGTGCGTGAAAAGTGTTTTCGATTCAAACTGGCTCCCCAGAACTTCCGAGGGAAGCCGGAAGGAAGCCGCGGACATCATCAACCGGATCTGCCGCATGTTCGACAGCTGGACGCGCGGCTATATTTCCATTATTCTCATAGAAACGGTGCTTTATGTAACGGCATTTTCGATCTTTTCCGTTCCTTATGCCGTTCCGCTCGGGATCGTTGCGGGGCTGACGATTCTCCTTCCCTTCATCGGCCCCATCGCAAGTTTCGTGCTGACTGCGCTGGTCTGCATCGCCTTTGTCGATGTGCATCTGGCAACAACCCTGATCGGAGTGATCGTCACATACTCGATCATCAACGGCATACTGGAACAGTTGATTCTGTATCCATCTCTGGTCGGCGGCGCCATCGGGCTGACTACCGTTGAAACGATCATCGTTGTTCTGCTGGGCGGTTTGTTTGCCGGAATCACGGGCATGATCTTTGCCGTTCCCGCAGCAGCCGTGATCAAGTATCTCATCCCCAAAATCTACAATGTCTGGAGCCCCGGAAAACAATCAAAAGAGCAGTAGGAACAGCGTAAGAAGCTCGCTCAATTCTTCATTCGCACCGATGGTGTCGCCTGTAGCGCCGCCGATCACACGGCGCGTGATATGGCTCCAGACGGAAGCGAACACCGTCACCATGACGGCGGCAGCCAGGCCTTTCATTCCGGCTAGAAACCAGCCGCAGGCAAGCATAGCGCAATAGGCGAAAATCATGCCGAACCACGGCTTCGTGCGGAAAAACAACGCGCCCAGACCTTCCGGACGCGCGTATCTGCTCATGCCGATGTAAAGAACCATTGCACAGCGTCCGTTCAGCATCATCAGGGCGGCGGCAGGCGCCACCATCGCAGTCATGGAACCAAACAGGGCGAACTTCATGCCAAGCAGGGCGACGATCGCAAACACCCCCATCGTGCCGATCCGGCTGTCGCGCATGATCTCCAGCTTGCGCTCTTTCGGGCGACTGCTCATAAAACCGTCCGCGGTATCCGCCAGGCCGTCCAGATGGAAACCTTTCGTCAGGAATTCCGGCAACAGCGTAAGCAGCATCGCGGCGGCAGGATGAGGCAGGTAATTCGCAAACAGCCATGCCAGTGCGTAAAACATCGCGCCGAAAAGAATTCCCGCCGCAGGGAAAAAATGAATCGAACGCATGATATCCTTTTCCGTCGGTTGGAAACGCCCCGTCGGAATACAGCTCAACATCGACAATGCGGCGAGAAACGGCCTCATCTGATCCCCTCGGTCGTTACTTTTGCCGACTCGAATGTCGCCATGCGGTTCATAATGCCTGACGCCGCGTCAAGCAGATTCATGGCAAGCGCCGCGCCGGTCCCCTCCCCCAGCCTCATGGAAAGGTCGAGCAGAGGCTTTTTGTCAAGCAGTTTCGCCATTACGACATGCCCGGGTTCCGCGCTTCCGTGTGCAAGGATCATATAATCGCGGGAATCCGGTTCAATCGCCGCCGCGATCAGTGCGCCCGCGCTCGAAATGAACCCGTCCACCACCACCGGACGCCGCAGGGAAGCCGCGCCGAGAATCACTCCGGCAATGCCGCCGATCTCAAATCCGCCGACCTTGGAAAGAATATCCAGCGGATCATCACGATCCGGCTGATTCACCTCGATTCCGCGGCGGATCATCGCGGCTTTATGGGAGAGCCGCGACGGGTCCAGCCCCGCGCCGCGCCCGACCAGCGGCGTCACATCCATGCCGGACAGCACCGCAGCGATCGCGGAGCTCGGCGATG
>DXVA01000290.1:3276-5286 GCA_019408975.1 Lentisphaeria bacterium
TACTGCTGCTACCGCGCTGCTTGTTGTCGTATTTCCGATCCCCATCTCTCCGGTTCCGAACACATCGGTATCTGCGGCAAGCGTCTGCACAATCTCAATCCCTGCCTCGATTGAACGCACCGCCTCCTCCCGCGTCATGGCGGGGCCTTCCGTGAAATCGGAGGTCCCGCCTCTGATTTTACGATCGAGAACCGCACCGGACTGCACCAGAGGCGACAGATCGGAAGCCACTCCCATATCCACAACAGTCACTTTCGCTCCCGCATTCTCCGCAAGCACATTGATGCCCGCGCCCCGGTTCACAAAGTTGTAAATCATCTGTGTCGTGACGGACTGCGGATTCGGACAGACCCCCTGTTTCACGATTCCGTGGTCGCCCGCCATCAGGACAATATTCTTCCTTGCGACGGGAAGCGCCATGGAGCGCGTCATTCCGGCAAGATCCACGGCAAGGTCCAGCAGACGCCCCAGCGCCCACGGCGGCATGGTCAGTTCGAGAATATACTCCTTGGCATGTTCGCGGCTGTCCACATCCTGTTTTTCGATTTTCGCAACGGTTTCTTCCAGCAAAGACATTTTTCACCCCTTGATTTTCAGAGGGATTCCGCATACACACATCCAGACTTCGTCCGCCGCCGCCGCGCACATCTGACCGCAGCGCCCCGAACAGTCCCGGAAGATGCGTCCCTCCGGTGTCCCGGGGACAATCCCGAGACCGACTTCATTCAACACCAGGACAACCTGTCCCGGATATTCCTCCAGCGCACCCAGCAGGTCCGCCGTCTTCTTTTTCATTTCCTCCTCATCGAACTTCGGAAGATGATACATCAAATTATTGATCCAGAGAGTCAGGCAGTCGATCAGCACGCTGTCCGCGTTTTCCTCCTGCGCACGCTTCAGCGCGCCGGCGAGATCAAGCTGCTCCTCAATCGTAATCCATTGATAACCGCGCCGCCTCTCCTGATGGAGCTTCACGCGTTCGCGCATCTCCCCATCCAGCACGGGGCATGTCGCAATATAAACGCGCCGGCTGCTATTTTCACGCACCAGACGCTCGGAAAAAGCGCTTTTTCCGCTCCTTGCACCGCCTGTCACCAATACGACTTTATTCTCCATACGCAAAAACTCCCTCATGAAAGTTCAGTATTGTCATCGACGCCCTCGGCGGCAGAACCTCGAACTGCCGTTCCGGAGGAATCTTCATTGCCTGTGAAATCATCCGCATCAGCACGCCGCCATGCGTAATTACGGCAATCACGGGCTCGGGCAGAGCAAGAATCTCCGCCATGAACTCATCCACTGCTGCAAAATGATCCGCCACCGATGCTCCGTTCGGAAAACACATCTCCTCCGGATGCCGGAACCAGCGATCCAGCAGTTCCGGCGGAGAGATTTTCTGAATCTCGTCAAACGTCAGGTTCTCCCAGTCCCCGAAATCGACTTCACGGATTCTCCGGTCCGGAATCAGGTCCGCCCGCTCCGGGCAGATCGCCGCGGCGCTCTCCCTTGCGCGCCTCATCGGGCTCACGAAAATCTTTTCCGGCTTCAATGCGGAAAAACGTTCCGCCAGTTTCCGGCAATCGCGCACCCCCTGTGCGCTCAGGCGGACATCGCTTGAACCCACATAACGCCCCTGATACATCGGCGGCAGTTCCCCGTGACGGATCAGAATCAGTTTTTTCAGACCGCGAACCACAGCCATGCACCTCCGAGAATCATGATTGCAAACACAAGAGAACTGACAACGGTCAGGCGTTCCGCGCGGACAAGGTCACGTTCGACAAGCACGCTCCTGCCGTCTCCCCAGTAAGGATAAGGCTCCGCCATGCCGCCATATACCGTCGGACCTCCCAGGCGAATCTCCAGAGCCCCGGCAAACGACGCCATGCCGTAACAGGAATTCGGGCTCGGATGATCTTTCCGGTGACGGAATCCCGTTTCAAGCGCCTGCATCAATTTGCCGCCGCAGAACAGACTTGCAAATGCAATCGCGAACATCGTCATGCGGGC
>DXVA01000290.1:5303-5659 GCA_019408975.1 Lentisphaeria bacterium
GTGTGCGAAGTCATCCGCGCGCGCCGCAAACTTACCGAATTTCTCATATCTCTCATCACGGTATCCCCAGCAGGCGTCCAGTGTATTCGCGATCCGCAGGAAAACCGCTCCGGCGGCAAGCCCCGGCAGACCGCCCGCAAGATATCCGAGCGCTGCCCAGAAAAGTGTGCTGTTCACCGCATCGATCACGTTTTCGCTGAGAGATTCCACCGCCCCGCGGATGATATTGCTTTCATCCAGCGACTCCGTATCGCGGCTCACGATCATGCCGAGCGCCTTTCGTGCCGCCGTCAAATCTCCGCTTTTCAAAGGGCGCCGGATCGTTTCCGCATGGTCGATCAGGCTCCGCAGGGCAA
>DXVA01000291.1 GCA_019408975.1 Lentisphaeria bacterium
GCCACGGACCGGCAGCGCTCGTCATGGCGATTGACAAAGCGTCAAAACCGATTCTTTCCGGGCGTAAAGTAACCGGATTTTCCAATGCGGAGGAAGAATTTGTGAAACTCGAAAAAACCGTCCCGTTTCTTCTGGAATCACGCATGAAAGAACTGGGAGGGCTCTACTCAAAGGGCGAAAACTGGACTCCTCATGTCGTCACGGACGGCAAACTTGTAACCGGACAGAATCCACAGTCCGCCGATGGAGTTGCCGAAGCCATGCTCGCTCTTCTGAATGAGTAAT
Source organism: Lentisphaeria bacterium (assembly GCA_019408975.1). Lineage (GTDB taxonomy): Bacteria > Verrucomicrobiota > Lentisphaeria > Victivallales > UBA1829 > UBA11452. The sequence goes on from DXVA01000291.1 coordinate 286, forward strand.
GAGTAATGAGAAATGAGAAATGTAGTTTATTATTTCAGAAATACCCTTATAACAGTTGTCTCATTGCTCATTTCTCATTGTCATTTCCAGCGCTGCTTTGAAATACGTTCCATCTCAAGGGCTTTCGGATGCTGTTGATAAAAGATGTTGTCATGATCGTTCATACTGTCTTCGGCGGCGGCTTTCTGCTGTGTGGTGTAAAGCTCGCGATAGGTGCCGTCCTGCGCCATCAACTCATCATGAGTGCCGAGCTGTTCGATCTGACCACTCTTGAGGACAACGATCTTATCCGCGTTGCGAATCGTGGAAAGACGGTGCGCAATGATGATCGTCGTCCGCCCTTCCATCAGGGTGTCCAGAGACTGTTGAACCAGTTTTTCCGAAACCGTATCCAGAGCGCTGGTCGCCTCATCCAGAAGCAGGATTCCCGGATTTTTCAACACGGCGCGCGCGATCGCAATCCTCTGTTTCTGCCCGCCGGAAAGACTCGCGCCGTTTTCACCGATGACCGTATCATATTTTTTGTCGAGCTTCTCCACAAATTCCGCGACATTGGCAAGCTCCGCCGCCTTCCTGATTTCCTCCATGGACGCACTCGGGCGGGCATACGCCAGATTGTCGCGAATCGTACCGCTGAACAGAAAAGGTTCCTGGAGAACCACGCCGATGTTGGCGCGGTAGGAATCCTGCGTAAACGTGCGGATATCCTCGCCGTCCACCTTGATCGAGCCGTCGCATACATCATAAAAACGCAGCAGGAGATTACTGATCGTCGATTTTCCGCAGCCGGACGGACCGACCAGAGCGACCTTCTCTCCCGGTTCGATTTTCAGCGAAAAATCACGCAGGACAGGCGTATCCGCGTATTTGAATGAAACGTGATCGAAGTTGATTCTTCCAGTCAGACGCCCCGCATCGACCGCATCCGGAGCATCCGTAATGTCGGGAATCACTTTCAATAATTTCATGATGCGCTGCGCACCTGCAAGCCCCTGCGACAAAACATTCATCTGAGCCGCCAGCACCGCAATCGGTCCGACCTGCAAACCGATGTAAGTGTAAAATGCCACAAAATCCCCGATGGAAAAATCATTTCCAACCGCAAAAATCCCGCCGCAGATCACAATCAGATAGGTGAACAATGTCAGCATCTCATAAATGCCGTGGCAGATGTTTCCCTCCTGATTCATCTTGATCGCAAGTTCAAGAGTCGGGCGCATGTTCTTGAAAAAATGCAGGCTTTCCGCGCGTCCCTTGGAAAAGGATTTCACGACACGGATTCCGTTGATCGTCTCGGCAAGATTCGCTGAGATTTCGGACATTTTCTCCTGCATCAGCAAAGCATTCCTGCGTATGATCTTATTGAAAATGAAGAAGTTGATAAAATGAATCGGAAGCGCGCACATCGCAATCAGAGCGAGCTTCCAGTTGATGAAAAACACGGCAAAAGTGATGAACGCCATCGTGAAAAACTGGTCCACCATACTGATGCAGAGGGAAATCAGCCCTTGAAGCAGCGCCACATCGCTGATCACATTTGAGATCAGCTTTCCGGTACGGTATTCTTCATAAAAACGCAGGGAAAGATTCTGCAGGTGCTTGAAAATACGCTGACGGACATCCAGCAGGATGCGCGTCACGGTATACGTGCCGAGATTTCCCGTGATGATGCGCATCGTGAAACGCAGAATATAGATGGCGATCATGACTGCCGCCAGCAGGAAAAAGAGCGCCCAGTCGCGCGACGGCAACACGCGGTCAATCACGACTTTCAGCATCATCGGCATGGTCAGTGCCAGACTGGAAAACATTACGGAGGTCAGAGCTGATAGTAAAATCAGTCCGCGGTACTGCCTGATCAGGCTGGAAACCTTAAATTCTGTCATAATTGCAGATCCTGTCAGAATCCTGTGGTTGAGTTGATTTTGGCTGTTTTTCTCTATATGATGAAAGGCTTTCCCTGTTTCCGGGTTAACATGAGGCCATTTCAAATTATTTCAAGTCCTGAAAAAAGAAAAAACCGAGTTTTTTTTACGGAAAAAGATATTGTAATGCTTCAAATGAAATCTGAGCTCCGGTTCGTTCATCCCGTTTTCCAGATGCGGCTGCCGGACAGATAATGCAACTATCGCAACGTTCGATATCAGCGTTTTCCGGAAAAAGGAATAAACCAGAGTTTCACATGCTGAATATGACCACGCATCGGATTACTCCTTGTATAAACAGCAATCCGTTCTCCCGGTTCAAGTTCAGAGAAATCTTCTGCTTCAAAAGCAAGAAATACAGGTCGGGCAAGCGGGACGCCGGTGGTAAGATCAATTGCGTCAAGCAGAACATAATTTATGAAAGTATGCGAAGACATCTCCCCGAAATACTGGCTGCGATCAGCCAGCGTCCCCAGATAAATTCCGAGCCCATCCCAATCTGCGCCGCCCATATCCGGCAACAGACGCCTGAACCAGTCGGAATACCAGACAGGCATTCTGGCATTCAGCCAATGCAGCAGTTCTGCCCATAACGCCCGGTATTTTTCCTTTCCCACCAGATAAAGACTCTTTCCGCTGAAGCCGTAAGCAGTCAAGGGATATTCATACGCAATAGAGCCGGCTCCAAGCTTGTATCTTCGTTTCGCTCCGGCGATAAAAAGGCTGAATCCTCCGGCATTTTCAGAATAACGGAAGCCATTTCCGGAAAATGTCAGCTCATTCTGATTCAGCCGATCACCGAAAGATTTTTCTGCTGCCGTACGCAAAGCTGTCTCAAGACGGGAAAAAAGCACCTCGCGAGAATGTTCTCCCGGAACTCTGCCTTCAATTTTACAGGTAAAATTCTTGTAATCATGGCATTCTCGACGGACAAGGCGATACTTCCGATCTTGAGGCTCAAAAGCATAAACGGCAAAAAAAGAAACCGCCATGCCGTAATGCGTTGAGATACCGAACTGCCTGTAACCATTCCGCGGCTCAAGAACGGACAGGGTGCTACCTGCAAAGCATCCTGTCCGGCGGTAAATTCCATCCCTGTCAACAAAATAACACCAATACCGAGTTTCCCCGTTTTCCTTTCCCCTTTCATCATTCACAATCCAGTCTGGAATACCGTCATCGTTCAAATCCATGCGGACAATGGAAAACATCCTGCCTTTCTGAAAAAAATCACGACATTCCCCCTGAGTTTTTCGCGTGCCCATATCATCAAGAATTTCAGCAGGGATATTTCCTGACGGCAACTTTTCCCAATCCAGTTTCACATTCAATGGATTCGGGCGTCTATACCCGTCATCGGGCAGGAGCCAGTAAGAAGGAACATCTGCCCCATGCAGAAATCCCGATAAAGAAATTGCAACTGTAATCCATATTTTCATTCAGGAAAAGAGTGTATTCAGATTTTATTCAGAATCAGCATACAGTCGCCGTAACTGAAGAAACGCATACGTTCCTTCACGGCATAACGATAGGCTTCCATCACAAGTTCATGTCCGGCAAAAGCCGAAACCAGCATCAGAAGCGTACTCTTCGGCAAATGGAAATTCGTCAGAAGCATATCGACGGACTGCACTTTGTAAGGCGGATAAATGAAAATTGAAGTATCCGTCTCGACCTCCTCGAAAGAACCGTCCGCTTTCACACATGATTCCAGCGCACGAAGCGAAGTCGTTCCGATCGCCGCAATGCGCCCGCCCGCATGACGGACCCCGTTCAGCAGTCCGGCGGCGGCATCAGTCAGAATGAAATGCTCGCTGTGCATCGGGTGTTCCTCAATATTCTCCACTGTCACAGGCTTGAAGGTTCCCTGCCCTACGTGAAGCGTCAATTCCGCCTCCTTCACCCCTTTTTCGGAGAGCGCGGCAAAGATCTCTTTCGTGAAATGCAGACCCGCAGTCGGAGCGGCAACTGCTCCCGGATTCTTCGCATAAACCGTCTGGTAGCGTTCCGCATCGGGCGCATAATCGGCAGTCCGCCGGATATACGGAGGCAGCGGCATGTGCCCGCATTGCGCAAGAGTCTGCTCCACATCGGATTCCAGAAACTCGACGATACAATTCCCGTCGATGTCCTTGGAGACAAGGCGCACGTTTTTTTCCGACACATTGAGTGCCGGATCAAGCAGCCGCAGAACCGTTCCCGGCGCCACCCGCTTTGCGGGCTTCAGCAGACAGCTCCAGCGTGTGTCCGTGACGGGCGCAAGAAGCATGATTTCAATCTTCGCACCGCTTTCCTTTTTTGCAAAGAGACGCGCCTTGATGACTTTCGTATTATTGACCGCAATCAGGTCGCCGGCGCAGAAATAGTCCGGGAACTCACGGAACGGAACGATCTTCATCGCCCCCGCCGCCGGGTCCAGCACCAGCATACGCGAGTCGCCGCGATGTTCCGGAGGATGCTGTGCGATCAACTCCTCCGGCAGTTCATAATCGAAATCACTTGTGTGCATCATCATACATCTTTTCGTATTGCGAGGCGGTGTTGTTCCATGAGAAGTCCGCAGTCATCCCGTTGCGGCGCAAACGCGCAATCGCTTCAGGGCTTTCGAGATAGACCCCCGCCGCCCAGCGGATCGTATTCTGAAGCGAAACCGGATTCAGGTCCCACAGCACAAATCCCGTCGATTCCGAAGGATTGTCCGCATTGTAATTCCTGACCGTATCCGCCAGCCCCCCGGTGCTCCGCACAACAGGCAGAGTTCCGTAACGCATGCTGTACATCTGATTCAGACCGCAGGGTTCGTAACGGGACGGCATCACGAAAAAGTCCGAACCCGCTTCCAGCAGGTGCGAAACCTTGTCCGAAGCGTAACCGATGTAAGCCGCGAATTTCTCCGGATATTTCGAGGCAAGATAAGAGAATCTCCCCTGAAGCCCGGGATCGCCGGAACCGATCAGGATAAACTGGTAATCGTTATGATAAAGCATATCCTCCAAAGCATCGGCAAACACATCCAGCCCCTTCTGGTAGGCGAGACGCGAAATCACGCCGAACAGCGGCACTTCCGCACGAACCGGCAGTCCAAACTGTTTCTGAAGCGCCGCCTTGCATACGGCTTTTCCTTTCATGTCGTCCGCAGAGAATGTGGCAGGCAGGCGCGGATCATTCCCGGGGCTCCACTCGGAAACATCAATCCCGTTGAGAATGCCGCGCAGCTTCCCCTGGTATGCGCAATGGCGGAGAGAGGGGTCCAGTGAAAAACCGAATTCAGGAGACAGGATCTCCTCGGCATAAGTCGGGCTGACCGTGCTGACGATATCCGCGCACATGATGCCGCCTTTGAGCAGGTTCAGGCGGTTGTAAAACTCCAGACACCGGAAATTGAAATACTCCCATCCGAGCCCGGTCCAGTACAGATTGCCCTGATCGTAGACCCCCTGAT
>DXVA01000292.1 GCA_019408975.1 Lentisphaeria bacterium
CTTTTCCTGTTGCAACTCAATTTTTGTCCCTCAAATAAATAGAGGCGCCCATAATAAATCTCCTTATTAATAAGATTTCTTTCTATATGCGGTAACAATTACCGCACCTTTTTCTTTTTATTCCTGACAAACATCAAGGAATCAGATATCCCCCAACTGTGCGGTTGGGGGATTTGTGAATTGCTCAGTCTTTGCAACGGCAACCGCCGCCAAAGCAATCACAGCAGGATTGTGCTTGAGCCTTCACATCTTTGATTTTGATTACCGGAGTCATCATAATAAACCTCCATGGATGGTTGATGACGTTTCCTTATTTACGACTTACAGCGACCGCTGTACCGACAAATTATCTTGTAAATATTATGCCAAATCCTTTTTTATTGCGGGCTTTTTTGTATTCTTCATCAGCCAGATACATATGGTTATGGAAATTCTGTATCCGGTCAGCATCGCAAGGGTGAGTAGAAGTCACAGTGCCAACCCATGTGGCAGTTTTCCCCTTGCTGAATCTGGTCCAGAAATGGATGGCGGCTTGGGGATTGTATCCGGCTTTTGCCATTAAAATCAAGCCGATCAAATCGGCTTCATATTCATTGCTGCGGCTGAATGGCAGCATTACGCCGAGTTGAGAACCGGTGCCATAAATATTATTCAGCGTTTCATTGTTAAACCCCAAAGCGACACCGATCGCGCCGAGGTTTTGCAAATATCCCCAGCTCATGCGTTCACCGCCATGCCGGGCGATGGCGTGGGCGGCTTCGTGGGCGACGATACAGGCAAGTTCCGCTTCATTGTTCATCACATCCATCAAACCGGAATAAACCGCAACTTTTCCGCCGGGCAGACAGAAAGCATTTTGGATATTGGTATCAAGGACAATAAACTCCCAATCAAAGTCATCTTGTTCAGCCGCCTGCGAAATTGCCCTGCCGCATCGTGCCAATGCCTGATTGTATTCGGCATTGCCGGAACGGCGGTATTTCGCCTTGTACTCCCCGTAAGCCGCAACCCCCAGTTCATTTTCATAACTTGATGTTGTCAGCATCAACTGCGTCCGGTCAGTAATAGGAACTGCCCGGCAACCGGCAAAAAGCAATAATAAAAGACAATATAGTATCATATAAAGTTTCATTTTAATCAAATCCTTCAATTACATAATCAAACGGGACAAATAATTTTCTGGCCTCATCTCGATTGATGTTTTCAAAACATTTGTCTATTTTAATAATGGTTTTTTGTAGATCTTCAATATTCATCCTTCGCAAATCCTGAATGTTTGGAAGTTTTTCTCCTGTTTTTTTATCATATTCAATTGGTCAGGTCAAATACAAAGGCTCTATCTGCGAAGGGGAACAAGAGGCGATTGTTGAATTGGATGTCTGGAACCGGACAAGAGAAATTCTCGCACTCAACGAACCGGTTCCTCGCCAGACAAAGCGGATGGAAACCATCGCTCCTTTAAAAGGAATCTTACGCTGCGGACACTGCGATTGCGCAATGATGCCGACCTATGCACGAAAGAACGGGAAGCGATATTTTTATTATCTGTGTTCTCGGGACTCCAAGCGGGCAACATCGACTTGTCCGGTGCGCCAGATCCCCGCAGGAGAAGTGGAGCGAATCACTCGGGAGCAGGTGGTGAAAATGCTTCAGACACCGACGATTCTGATAAAACTGGCACAAGTGTTGAATCTTCCCGCTGAGAAAATCGCAGAACTGTTCAAAGAGACATTCTGGCAGGAGATCTCGCCCGGTGAAATGAACCGCCTTCTCCATCTTCTTCTGGAAAAGGTCGAAGTCCACGAAAGCAAGCTCACTGTGGAATTCAAGAGTTCAGGTATCAAAACTCTTATGGAGGAAATCGCGAATGGAGAAGAAACAGATTGAAGTTCTGGAAAACGGGAATGTCCGGGTGACAATCCCGTTGATTTTCAAAATCGCCGGTGGCAGAACGAGAATTTTTACCCCCGACAGTGAACATGTAGAATATACTCCAGTTCAGCTGGCTCTTGCCCGGGCTTTCCGCTGGCAGAAAATGATTGATGAAGGAAAATTTTCCAACATCAAGGATCTGGCTGCAACCGTCGGAGTTGATTCAGGGCTGATTTCCCGGACGATTCGCCTGACACTCCTTTCCCCTAAGATCATTCATAAACTCCTCTCCGGCGAACTTGACCTTTCCTGGGATAGTTGCCGCCGGAGTTTTCCCGACTCATGGGCGGAACAGGAAAAGATGTTTCAAGATTATTGTGCTGGCCATAGAAAATGTCAGTAATCTTCGTAGACCTTTTTGCGTATGACAGCATGTCCGTATTCCGGCAGGGATTTGACGCAGCTCACGATTCGTTGTTTTATTTTTTCCGTTTGCATAACGCGTAATATAGCATACTGACGTTAATTTGGCCAGCACAATAACGATTCCTACCGGAGAGTCGATAGAGTAAGAAGAGTCCCAGTGTCAGGCAAACGGGAAATATCGTTGCCGCCAGTAACCCGTTTTTCAGATCTTCCCCTGCAGCTTCTGCCACTTTTCCTACCATTGCAGGACCTACTGTTGCGCCAAGATCTCCTGCCAATGCCAGAAATGCAAACATGGCGGTTCCACCGGCAGGACACTTCCGGGAGGAAAGGCTGATTGTTCCGGGCCACATGATCCCCACGGCCAGACCGCAGAGAGCGCAACCAATCAATCCCAATATCGCCCAGGATGCCAGAGAAGCCAATAAATAACATACAACGGCAAAAAAACCGCACAAAAGCATTGTTTTGATTAAATCCAGTTTACCACTCATTTTCCCATACAGCATACGGGCAATTCCCATAAACGCCGCAAAGAGACACGGACCAGCCAGATCGCCAATCAATTTTGAAACTTTCAGCGCCGATTCCGTGAAAGCCGAAGCCCATTGACACATCGTGGCTTCCGATGAGCCGGCACAAATCATTAAAAATATCATCATCCAGAACATTGGAACATTCAGCAGCTGACGGATACTCATGCTTTTGCCGTCTTCAACTAGTTTTTCAATGGGGCAGCTGATAAAATTCATGGCATTATACAAGGGGATCAACGCCCAAAGTATCGTCAGGATTTTCCAGTTCTCTATGCCGAATACAGCAAAAAACAAAGTTGATCCCAGTATCACGCCTACCGCTCCCCAGCAGTAAAAGGAATGCAATAAACTCATGATGCCGTCCTTGTTTTCAAAGGGACAGGCCTCAACAATGGGACTTAACAGAACTTCGATCAAACCGCTTCCGACAGCATAAAGAACCACCGCGATCAAAATTCCAGTCAACGGTTCCGACTGCAAATCCGGCAGAATGGTCAGGGACAGCAAGCCTGCCGATGACAAAACCTGAGAGCCAATCACGCAGAGCCGATATCCGATCTTATCAGCAAATTTTGCAGCGGCCATATCCACAAGCAATTGAGTCAGATAAAAGGTCACTGGGATCAAGGCGATCTTTTCAAGGCTGATCCCATAGGTTCCCTTGAAAGTCAAAAAGAGCAAAGGCGTGAAATTTGCCGATATCGCCTGTGTTACAAATCCCAGATAGCAGGCCGTCAATGTTTTTTTATAGTCTTTCTGTCTGGTCATAATATCTCCGTGTAATGCTTGAAATACGATATCACCGGAAACAGAAGACGTCAAAGCAGTAATGTGCCAAAAACAAGCACTATTTTCCCAAATTGCAATGTTTACGGGGAGCAATTCCGTATTTTGCCTTGAACTGCCTGCGGAAATAATTTACAGAGTTGAACCCGCAGGAATTGCTGACCTCCTCAACCGTATATATTCCTTCGGCGAGCATTTTATATGCCATCTGAAGTCTGTGCCGGATAAGTTTCTCAATCGGAGAACAATTCATGAAGGCCTTGAAACAGCGTCCGGCTTCACTGCGGCTCACATTAGCCGCTCTGGCAAGATCTTTAAGAGAAATATGTCCGCTGTAATGACTGTAAATAAAATCAAGCATTTTCTGCAGGCGTATCTGATTGACAAGTTGAATCCGATTTGATTTATGACGGGGGAAAGTGTTTATATTCAAAAAAATGTATTCGAAAATATGACTTACGTCTCTCTGGATCATCATTTCGTAACATGGCGGCTGATTCCGGAAACAATGATGAATGTCCCGTATAAGATGATTGATTTTTTGCAGACTTTCATTCCCGCCTGGAAATACAACAAAAGGCAGATCATCGCATTGTTGAAAGGGAATGATATATTTTTTATATATTTGACTTCCTTCCGGAGCAATCAAACTGCCGGAAAAAACGATATTGGGCAACGGGTCAGCTGTATCACCGGAAATCTGCCTGATTCCGTGAAGCAGATTTCCATTTACCAAAATGCTGTCTCCGGCGTTGAGAATAATGTGTTTTTCACCGACCTGATAATCGAGCGTTCCGTTTTCCGCCGTTGCGATCTCAAATCCGGGATGCCAATGCAAAGGGCCGTTCCATTGCGGTAAATTTGCCAATTCATCATGAAAGAATGAAATCGGGAAAACCGTGGACTCGTAAGGAATTTTCTCTTTGAGTTGATGATCTATCGTTACAGCCATAAGTCTCCCGGCAGTTGATTTCATTAAAAAAAATCAGGTCAACAGTGCGATTCCTTGCATCACAGAAATTGCTTCGTGTACTCCTGTGAGTCCTGCCGCGGTCCAGCTGTGCAGGCAGGTCGGTGCAGGCGAAATCTCCGATACGGGCGCATGCTCTGCACCGGGGTGTTTCCTGAAAGATAATTTATGCCTTCTGCAGGTGTTTGCAACTGCGGAATCATGATTTTATGACAATTTTCTTTCCAAGTTTATATCCGTCATAAAGTTTGTACATGGGAAGCGCCGCCGTCTTATCCGAAGCATCCAGTGTATCAATATTGGGATAATAATCCCCCTCGCTGCTGTACTGTGCCATTGCATATCCCCATTGCTTCAAATGAACGATCTGCCGAAGCTTTACTTTACAATGGAAAGCTATCTTTTTCCAATGCTGGAAGAAGAAATTGGCGAATTAACTGCAAAAATGAAAGAGTTTTTGCGGATTGTTGAAATGATTAAGCCGTCACGATTCATCACCAGCACGCTACGCTGGAGCGGATTGGAACGGCCGATGAAAGACCGGGAGAAAATGCTTCGGGCATTTTTCTGGTTGAATATTCTTCGACAGGATTAATGTTGTCCGAATGTTGTCGTCAGGTCGTTTGTTCTGAAAAGCGAATTTCGCAAAACTCGAAAAATTCTCTGAATCAAAAAGACTTTTGTTATGAATTGGGCGAATAAGGTGACCGACCTCTGGATTTTTCGAACACATGTCCTTTGCTAGCATATTTTTGCTTTATTCGTTGATTACCAGTATGTTACTTTAATAAGAGATTACAAAATGAATGTATGGCAGAGAAAAATTGACGATCAAAGGTCGGTTTTTCAACGTGTGCTTCCTCCAAAAAATGCTCTCCAGACCAAAAGACCGGTCTTTTACTCCCCCGGAGAATTTACCGGGAGAGGGTCTGAAGCACACCTTCATAAGAGAAAAGCGGAGATTCTCCGCTTTCGGGTAAAACGCGAGTTGAGCTCAAATTTACCCCCGAAACGAAAAAACCGACCAGAAGAC
>DXVA01000293.1 GCA_019408975.1 Lentisphaeria bacterium
AACATGGAACTCTGAAGTAAGAAGGAACGGGGAAACATTTGAACAATCGAACAATCGAACAATTCAACAATTGAATGAAGAAAGAAGAAGTAAGATCAGGGGAATGGGAGCATTTTACCCTGTTCTGTTGCCGGAATGAAACACCACATTTACAAGTATTCTTCATTGGGAGGACGGTAAACATGCGGCTGCTTTTTTCGCATGTAAAATCTTGCTTCGATATCAGGGGTGTGAAAGCATTATTTCCGGAAAGCAACTTGATTTTCATCTTGATTCCGCTCCTTGACTTTTGTTCTTTTTCCATTTTTGTTCAGACCAAGCCATTAAGATAAATGTTTCCTTTTCCCTGTTCAATCGTCCGTATGTGAAACTGACGGATTCTTAACCGTGCTGAAACAAAACCGTTTTCAGAAAAAGAAACGGGATGTAAATTCTTCTTCTGTTTTACGACTTGGATATTATACGATATTTCGCGGATTTATGAATAGACAAAATAGCAAAAATGATGTATAATAGTGATAAAACGTCAAAAAAGGGAAAAACTCATGAAATTTACGGACCGGACAATCCAGAGTTTGACGATCCCCTGCATGAGGAAAGTCAGGATCGGAGAAATAGATCAGCCTTTCATTCTGCTGAATGCGAACAGAACCAGACTGTCGGACTATAAGCGCAATATCGTGCGTGAAAACTATCCCTTTTACACCTTTGAGCTGGTAGAGGAAGGGAAGGGGGTCGTGGAGATCGACAACGTGGCTTATGAGGTGGAAGCAGGCGACGTCTACTTCCTGCCGGCGCTCCACACGCACCATCTTTATACATTTCACGACACTCCGTGGATCAAGTCTTATTTCGTGACATACGGGAAACTCGTTGAGAACCTGCTTGTTTCCTACGGATTATCCGCCGTATTTCATTTTCCCCGATGCGACCGGGAGGTGTTTCTCCCGATTTACTCGGAGATGATTGAACTCTTTCAAACCAATGACCCGGGTCTCAATGAAAAAGGGGCATTGCTGACCCATCGCCTGATCTCTCTGCTTGCTCGGCAGAGATTGAGTTCTTCGCGTTTTTCAATTCCGGTGCTGGAGATCAAATACTACATCGACCGGAATCTTTATCAGCATTTCCGGCTGAAAGACATCTCAAAGGCATTGGGGATATCCGTTCGCCATATCATCCACCTTTTCAAGAGTGAAACCGGGCAGACTCCCTATGATTACCTGATCGAAAAGAGAATCCGCCTCTCGGAAAATCTTCTGGCGAATCCCGCCATGACGATTTCCGAGATTGCTGCGCTTCTCAATTTTACGGATCAATATCATTTTTCCCGGATTTTCAAAGCCCGCACCGGGATCGCCCCTTCCGTTTACAGGGAAAAACTCCGGCAGAAGTCCTGACGCCTGCGGGAAAATCGTCACGGAATCTCGAACTCTTTTTCCATCGAGTTGAAATTCCGGTACCCGTCTTTTGTCACGACAACCAGATCCTCAAGCCGGATTCCGCCCCATTCAGGATAATACAGCCCGGGTTCCACGCTGATGACATTCCCGCTCCGAAGCGGTTTTCTGTTGAGCGGGGAGACGCGCGGCCCTTCATGAATTTCAAGCCCTACGCCGTGCCCCAGCCCGTGAATGAACCCGCACGGCATACCGTCGCGTCCGCGTCCCGTCCGGAATCCAAGTTCCGCCATCGTTTCCGACGCCGCAGTATGGACATCCGCCGCAATGACACCTGCGCGAATCATGGACATTGCCGTTTCCGATGCTTTTTTCACGGCATTGTAGGCGCGCATGAGGGATTTCGGCGCTTTGCCCTTGAGGAAGGTGCGCGTCATATCGCCCCAGTAGCCGCTGGCGTCGCTCCGCGGGAAGATATCCGCCACAACAGGTTCGCCCGCCTTGACGGGACCGCTTCCGATATTGTGAGGCGCGGCGCACTGAATCCCGCATGCAATGATGGTTCGCGACGCGGTATATCCCATTTTTTTGAAGTTTCCCTCCAGTTCCGCACGCAGGAAATCGCAGGTGACGATGTTCCCGGAGAGTTCCAGATACCCCTGCGCATTGATCTTTGATTCGGAGAGCATCCGGTGAAGACAGCGCATCATCTCCTCCGTGGCATGGACCGATTTCCGTATCTCCGCGATTTCCATTTTATTTTTACGTTCGCGCTGCGGGAAAAACGGGGATTTCGCGCAGACGAGTTCAATGCCTTCTTTGGAGAGTTCCAGAGCCGTTTTCAGGGGGAAACGCTCGGGAACGCACCATTTGGATATGCCGAGATATCTGCTGAAAAAAGGCAGGAAAGGGCGGTCCGTCCCGCATTGGCTCATCAGGTCGGAACGGTCGATCACTTCGATTCCCTTTTTCGCTTCGGCGCATGCCCGCGAATATTCCAGGGGAGAAACTACGATACCTTTGCGGTCTTCCGTCTCAAAATAAAGGAACTCGTCGGGCGCATGAAAACCGGAGGCATAAAGGATGTCCGCAGACTCATCGGATGAGGCGCTGATCAGTTTCGGCAGAAAAGTTTCGTGCTTTTCACTTGAAAAATCGCTGTTTTGACGCATAATAATACTCCAATCAAGTTTTTTGTCGACGGATCAATATAAATCCGGTTTGGCGGAGACGCAAATCAAACGGAGAGAAAATGGCAACACCTTTGGAAATGACGCTTGTTTATGCATCCTGTGCAGTGGCACCGTATCTGATCGGTTCGGTTCCGTTCGGGTTTCTGATCGGGAAAATGAAAGGATTGGATATCCGTACGCTGGGCAGCGGCAATATCGGCGCCACGAATGTAACGCGCGTGATCGGAAAGAACTGGGGAAAACTCTGTTTCCTGCTTGATCTGATGAAAGGCATTCTGCCGGTTGTGCTGGTCAGCCTGCTGGCGAGACAAGGTATTTTTGACGATCCTTACGGAATTCTGCCCGCCATTGCCGCACTTGCAACGGTCTGCGGACACATCTATCCGGTCTATCTTCATTTCAAGGGCGGCAAGGGGATTTCGACCGCCGCCGGCGCAATTCTGGCGCTGAATCCTCCGGCGCTGCTTTCGGCGGGCGTGCTGTGGGTGATTGTTTTCCTGGTTTCGCGTTATGTTTCGCTGGCAAGCATCACTGCGGCGGTTTCCCTGCCGGTTTTCGCATGGATCATGAAAACGGCGAAGGTATGGGCTTATTCTCCGACGGAAATGATTCTGTTCTGTGTGCTGGCTCTGCTGGCGGTGGTTCGGCACAGTTCCAATATCAAACGCCTGCTCGACGGGACGGAGAGCCGTTTCGCAAGGAAAAATGAATCTCAGCAAAAGGAAGAAAAATGAATCGGCATATTTCAAGAATAACGGTCCTCGGCGATGGAGCATGGGGAACTTCTCTGGCTCTGGTACTGCTTTGGAACAGGCATGATGTAACCCTCTGGGGACCTTTCAGGGAGAATATAGACGCGATCAATGCGACCGGCGACAATAAATTTCTCAAAGGCGTGAAGCTTCCGAAGGAGTTGCGCGCCGAGGCGGATATTGCAAAAGCCGTTGCGGATGCGGATCTGCTGGTGCTTGCGTCGCCGTCGCAGTATATGCGCAAGACGCTGGACGCATTGAAGCCGCATTTCAGAAAGGAACAGCACCGTCTGGTTGATATCGCCAAAGGCATTGAGACCGGCTCACTGAAGCGCATGAGCGAAATCTGTGAGGAGATTCTCGGCGAGAGCCATTACGCGGCGCTGTCCGGCCCGAGCCATGCGGAGGAGGTTTCCCGCAGGGTGCCGACGGCGGTTGTAATAGCCTCGAAAGAAATTGAGCTTGCCGTCGAACTCCAGAACTTGTTCATGAATGAATTTTTCCGCGTTTACACCTCGGACGACCTGACGGGTGTCGAGCTTGGCGGGGCGTTGAAAAACGTCTATGCGATCGCAACGGGAATGATCGACGGCATGGGGCTTGGCGACAATCCGAAAGCCGCGTTGATGACGCGCGCGATTGCCGAGATGAGCCGCCTCGGCGTCATGCTGGGCGGCAGGGCGCAGACCTTTTCCGGCTTGAGCGGAGTCGGCGACCTGATCGTGACCTGCATGAGCCGCCACAGCCGCAACCGTTATGTCGGGGAGGAGCTCGGCAAGGGACGCGGGATCGATGAGATCATCCAGTCGATGGGCATGGTGGTTGCGGAGGGCGTCAAGACTTCGGAGTCCATGTGCCAGCTTGCCGGGAAAATCGGCGTGGAAACTCCTGTCGCCAATACCATTTATGATATCATTTACCGCGGCAAAGCCCCGAAAGATGCGGTGCTTGAACTGATGACGCGCAAGGCGAAACACGAAACAGAATGATTTTCTGTTTTTTGCCTGAACACAGGAACTCCCCGGAGAGACGGTATGCTTTCCGGGGAGTTTCCGTTGTTATGCCTTGATCATGATCAGCATCATTTTGAATGCGGTGACGGCATCCAGTGCATGAGGGATGTTCGCCGGCATGATGATGCTTTCCCCTGTTTTCAGGTGATGCGGTTTGCCGCCGACCGTGATTCTGGCTTCACCGTCGAGTATGCAGACCATTGCATCGAATGGCGCGGTATGTTCGCTGAGCCCCTGATCTGCGTCGAAAGAAAAGAGCGTCACCGTTCCCCCTCCGTTTTCGATGATGGTGCGGCTCACAACCGCTCCCTCCGCATAGGCGATCTGATTCGCCGGAGTGAAAACTTCCGCCTTGCGCTGTTTCGGACAATTTGATTTTGAACAGTTTTCCATAAGATACCCCCTTTGTTTTATGGATTTCCATCGTTTGGAGCTGTGCCTCCTGAAATACTGTATCATGTTTCCGCAGAATTGCAAATCGTGGCGGAACATCAGTTTCATCAATCATCGTCATTGAATTTATCAATATGACAACTTATCTCTCATGCTGTATGGTAAAGGCAGTTCAGAATACTGTAAACAACATAAGGAGGTTCCGGCAATGGAGGCACTGGCTGTAATCGCGGTCATCATAGTCCTGATCGTCCCCGTCATTCTGATTGTGGCGGGCTGTAAACTGATTTCGGCTGCAAAGGAATTCAACAAAGGGAAAGAGACGCAGGATAAAATTCTCCTGACCCTTCAGAAAATCCAGTCGGAGCTTGCGGCATTTCGGAAAGATGTTGGAACCGTTCCGGTGGCGGAGAAAGCGCCGGGAAAAGAAACCGTTCCCGGAAAACTGTCTCTTCCCGAAACGAAAGAGAAAAAAACAGTTCCCGTGTCTGCTCCATGCGGGACGGAAAGGAAAAGCGGAGAGGAACGGAAGAGCGCTCCGTCCGCTCCCGTTCCTGTTTCCTCACAGGAGAAGAAGCAGGAGACAATATCCCGTCCCGAAGCCGGATGCCCCGCCGCATCAGAGAAGAAGGCTGCGCCTTTGCGAAAAACGGAGGCTTCTTCCGGTGCGCGCGTGTATCAGGCTTATGAGCTGCCGAAGAGCGAGTTTGAAAAACGCACGGAAGAAGCATTGCGGAAAATCAGGAACTGGATCTGCGTCGGCGAGGAATACCGGAACAAGGATATTTCCGCCGAGTATGCCGTCGCTACGACATGGCTGATCCGG
>DXVA01000294.1 GCA_019408975.1 Lentisphaeria bacterium
AGCAGGACTGAAAGTCCTGCACGAAGCATTTTTGCGATGCAGAGCATCACACTATGAAACCAATTTTTTTAATAAAGAATTGGGCACCTTTACAGTAAATCTAACCGCCGGAGGTGTAATATGTCTGTCCTGAAATACTCTTTATCACTCATCGTTGCCGACTGACAAAATCCGCTTTCATGCGGAGTATATTGCAATCCGGCAACATTTTCTCACAGCAGGATTCCGGCAGGAGCCGGAAGCACAGCCGGGAAAGTTACATTCCATTGAATCCTGCTGTTCATTATGAAAATCCTTTTCAGGAGATTTAATTTGGATATTTCTGTACTTTTTTCAGAAAAAAGCCGCATGTTTCACACTCGAAAGACATGGATGGAAGGAGATGCGGTCGAACAGTTTAAGAGAGTTTTGAACCTGCCCGGGATTCTGCGGGGCGCCGCAATGCCGGATCTGCACCCCGGACGCGGCATACCGGTCGGAGCGGCATTTCTCAGCAGCAAATTGATTTACCCCGTTCTGATCGGGAGCGACATCGGCTGCGGCATGCGTTTCTGCAAAACAGACCTGCCGGAATATAAGTTCAAGTGTGATGCTTTGATTCGCAAGTTGACGGATCAGCCGGAGACACGAATCCGGCTGATCGCGCGCCGCCTTCTGAAAGAACGCAGGGAAGACGGCATTCATGATCCGGCGCATTTACTCGGCACACTCGGTCATGGCAATCATTTTGCCGAACTGCTTTGCGTTGATACCGTTGTGGAGCCGGAACTTTTTGAAAAGTATGCGCTTGAATACAAAAAACTGTATCTGCTGATTCACTCCGGCAGCCGTGGATATGGGGAAAAACTCTGGATGTCGTTCTGTTCTGATTTCCGGGACCGCGGTGCAGAAGCGGATTCCGAAGCGGGAAAACGTTATCTGAGCGAACATGACCGTCTTATCCGCTGGGGCGCTTTCAACAGAGGCGTGCTTGCCGACACCTTCGGCGAACTTCTCGGATGCCGTTGTGATGCTGTCCTGGACAATGTTCACAACAGCATCACGGAATATCAGCCAGGATACTGGCTTCACAGGAAAGGCGCGGCGGAAGCCAAGACGGGGGAACCTGTCATTATTGCCGGCTCGCGCGGAACCTGCAGTTATCTGGTCGAGGCGTTGAATCCTTCGGAGGAAACTCTGTTTTCGCTGGCTCATGGGGCAGGGCGCAAATGGACCCGCCAGAGCACACGCGCCAGAATTTCAGAACGTTTTTCCGAACGGGAACTGCTGAAAACAAAAATAGGTTCCCGGGTTGTCTGCCCGGATAAGAATCTGCTTTATGAAGAAGCGCCGGAGGCATATAAGAATATCGTTCAGGTCATTGAGGATATGCGGGAATTCGGCTTGATCCGAATCATTGCGCGTTTCCGTCCTGTCTTGAATTGCAAACCGTAAGGATGAAAACAATATGACAGAGAATTTTTTACAGATATCATCAGGGCAGGGACCTCTGGAATGTGAAATTTTTGTAGTCAGGCTCGCGGAGCGTCTCAGGCGGGAAGCTGCAGAAAAAGGCATTCGCCTGACTCCGCTGGATGAGGAACCGCATAAGGATTATGCAGCTTCTCTGCTGTTCCGGATCGGGGAAGGGGAGTCATCGGAATTCTGGGCAGGATGGCTCGGCACAATTCAATGGATCTGCCGGAGTCCGGTCCGCCCGCACCATAAAAGGAAGAACTGGTTTGTGAAAGTGAGCCGTTTCTCCTTCGATGCTCATTCCGAAATGCAGCGGCAGGAGCTTCGTTTCGAGTTTTTCCGCGCCTCCGGACACGGCGGACAGCATGTCAATAAAACCAGCTCCGCAGTAAGGGTCATTCATGAACCGAGCGGGATTTCCGCTTCTGCACAGGAGGAACGTTCTCAGGCTAGAAACCGGGAACTGGCATTGCTGCGTCTGCATTTGAAGCTTGAAAAAGAACGTTTTTCTTCTCAGTCCGAGCAGAAAGACGGATTAAGGAAGAATCATTATGCATTGGAGCGAGGCGGCGCAGTCCGTGTTTTTCGCGATGAAGATTTGAAAGAAGCGTAAAAATGCCGTCAGGCGGGGAAGTATTCTCCCGCCTGATGCATGAAATGGGAGGGATGCAAAATTTTTCTGCTTGAAGTGCTTATTCCAGTTCTTCTTTTGAAGGCGGCTCAAATATTCGGCTCCATTCTTCAAGGTTTTTCCTTGTGATGCGGAAGACCGGCTCTCTTCCTGCCGCTTCATTGCGTTTTTCCAGACGTTCCCATAGAACTTCCCCGGGACATTCCATATAGTGAATCTTGAAACCGGCTCCGATGGAGTGGGCTTTTTTCCGGAGTTCTTCTCTTTCCACCCTTGCCCAGCATCCGAAATCAAGAATCACGTCAACCCCCAGCGTTAAGACCCTTTCTGCAGTATTCCACATTATCTTTTCGATTTTTGTGTGGCGCAGATCATGCTCCGTATCTTTTATATCATTCCTGAAATCATTTCCGAATAATTGATAATGCCACTCATCCGTTGTAAGGCGCAGTGCATTATATTTCTGTTCAAGCCGGACTGCTTCGGTTGTTTTGCCGCTTCCCGGTAATCCGACCATCAGATGAAGAATTGCCATTGACTGCTTTCACTTTCCGTCATTGGTTTGTATGGAGAATGTTCAGGCTTGCAGAATATAAAAGCAATGTGCAGAAGAAAAATGGTGCCGACGATAGGATTTGAACCTACACCCCCGTGAAGAGACTGCGACCTGAACGCAGCGCGTCTGCCGTTCCGCCACGTCGGCAATGTTGTATATCATTTCTGATTACAGAGCCATAATGTAGCGGTGTTCTTCAATTATTCAAGCAAAGTTTTGAAAAAAAATGAAAATTGATTCCGCTTTTGGTTTGATGTTTCAGGAAAGTATATTATATTGACCCCTGTAATGATTAACATGAGAAAGGTAGAATGGGAACAAAACTATGGATATCTGCTTGTGACGGTAAAGAAAACATTATACTGGATCTGATAAGACGCAAAAATATTCCCCGTGCCGTGGCAATGTATCTCGCAGCGCGCGGAATCAGTGCTGATGAAGCGGAACATTACTTCAACAACTCTTTTGCGGACTTGACCGACCCTTACAGGTTTCCCGGTATGGATGTCGCCGTCAAACGCCTCTGGCAGGCTATACGCAACCGTGAACGGATTCTGATTCATGGAGATTATGATACGGACGGAATCACCGCCACGTCTCTGCTCTCCTGGGTTCTGGAAAAGAACGGGGCTGTCGTCAGCTCTTTTCTTCCGCACAGATTCGATGACGGTTACGGTTTTACGCCTGAATCGCTTGCCAAAGCACTGGAAACGGCTCCGTCTCCGTGCAAGGTTCTGGTTACGGTCGACTGCGGAATCAACAGCTGTCCGGCTGTTGCGGATGCGGCGTCCAAAGGCATCGATGTTATTATCACCGATCACCACGAACCCGGCGAAGAGTCTTCTCCCGCCCTGGCAATCATCAATCCGAAAGTCCATAAGGAACTGGCTGACATGCATCAGCTTTCCGGGGTAGGGGTGGCTTTCAAACTGGCACATGCGTTCGTAAAATACGGGCGCGACAATAATCTCGGCGGTTATGCCACGGAAATGCAGGATGTGCTGGATTTCGTCGCTCTCGGAACCGTTGCGGATATTGTTCCGCTGCTCGGAGAAAACCGGATTCTCGTCAAATACGGCATGGAGACGCTTCGCAAACAGCTACGTCCGGGGATTCGTGCTTTGATCGAAGTGGCACATGTCGATGCCTCAATCAGCCCGTCGGATATTACATTCAAGCTGGCGCCGCGCATCAACGCTGCCGGCAGGCTTGGAAACGCAATTTCCGCGCTGGAACTCCTGAACGCCTCCAATATTGTGGACGCTTACAAGTTTGCCGATATGCTGGAAACGTTCAACCAGCGGCGGCAGGCAAAAGAGCAGGAAATTTTCTCCGAAGCGAAACGGCAGGTGGAATCCGATCCGTTTTTTGATAAATCCATAACGATTACCGCGGCAGGGGAGGGGTGGCATCAGGGAGTCATCGGCATCGTTGCATCCCGTTTCGCCAGAGATTACAACCGCCCGGCGATCGTCCTCACGATTCAGGGCGATGAAGCTCATGGTTCGGGGCGCAGTATTCCGGGCGTGAACCTCATCAAGATTCTGGCAAAGTGCTCCCATCTTCTGACACGTTACGGCGGGCACCCGATGGCTGTCGGGCTTGGATTGCATAAGTCCAAAATCAAGGAGTTTCAGAAGGAATTCGAGGAACATGTCAGGAATGAAATTTCTCCGAGCGATATCGTCGACAGCATTTCCTATGACGGTATTGTCGATCTGGCGGAGCTTCAGGATGAATTTTTTGCCCTGTATCCGAAACTGGGACCGTTCGGACATGGAAATCCGCAGCCGACTTATCGGATCAATCATCTGGAAATCGTCCGGACGTTTCCGATCAAAGCCGGTCACACGAAAGGAATCGTGCGTGACATCAACGGCGACACTTCGGATTTCATCGCTTTCAATATGGTGATAGATCCGCGAACAACCTGGGATGTGGTAGCTTTACCTCATATCAACGAATATTACGGAGAAAAACGGAGACAGCTTCAGATCATTGATGCAAAACCGTCGATAGTATGAGAAAAATGCCCGGATGGCGAAATGGCAGACGCAACAGACTTAAAATCTGTTATCCTTTGGGTGTGCGGGTTCGAGTCCCGCTCCGGGCACCACATAGCAAAAAAGAGTCTTGAAAGCAGCAAAAGTTTTCAGGACTCTTTTCTTTTATCTTTCGGCATTCCGGACAGGGAAGGGGAGTCCGGGAAAGCATCATGATAATCCCCATTCTTCCCCTTCTCTTTCTTTTCAGTGCTTCTGATCCTTCCTTTCTGGTTTCATGGAAAATAATGATCTTTCTGTTTCCAGCTTTTGAGTTCTTCATGCCCCCCCTGCAAAATACCCCCTGCTCTTTTTTACAAAAATGTCGTTAAATGTCATATCATATTGTTTATAATTATAACTACTGCCATATGAAATATCTTCCATCCCATTGCCTCAGGAGTATGAAAAAGTGATGTGACACTTCAATAGGCAAACTTCCTCAAAAAGCCGTTATTTTTCTCAACAAGTTATCAACATTCCATTTGTTATAAATCATAATATACTGATTATTAATGTATTATATCTTACAATCCTCATGTTTTTCAATATATGCAACTTAACATAATATATATTATGCGACGTTAGAAAGAGGGTAAAAACAGGGGGGAGACAGCGAGATGGAACCGAATATGGATCAAGGGAATTTCATGCTTCTATGACCGTTAAAAATCAAAATCGGTTATCGGAATTATTTTTCAACGATGAATATGACCGACAATTGTTCCGCATTCATCAGAAAGGAACAATCTTTACGGAGGACAGTATATGGTATGTCTTGATTACAGGAAAGTTATAGATTATATTGAGCTTTTCTATCTATTTAATATATTTAGTGATTCATTATTTTCTGAATGTTGTAGTATATTACTATATAT
>DXVA01000295.1 GCA_019408975.1 Lentisphaeria bacterium
GTTCTGCGAAAAGCTTTCCAGGTAATCGCTCAAGATTGCCTCCCGTCCGGGGGAAATATTCTCCGGACGGGTTTCGATAGAAATACAACTGCGGGGGCAACCCCGGAAGCCGAAGGAGTCCATGATGGATATGCTGTGGGTCTTAATTCGATTCCTTATTCTGCTTGCCGTAATGATTGCGGCGCTGAAAACATCCATGTTTCTTGCAAATGTCCGGGTGAGATCCACTTTATCGGTGTCGATCGCGGTCGGGCTGTTCTGCACATTGCTCCTGATGATTCCATGGGTCGGCTGGCTCATTGCCGGATTTTTTGCTTTCCGCTGTCTCGCAAAATTAACAAACTCTCCTCTGCTGCCGGACTCGCTCGTCATGGCGGCAGGGACAATCCTCGCGGCGCAGCTCTGCAAGTTCCTGCTGTTCTGACGCCTGTTGCCAATCAGGAAACATTATGCCGGATCAATTGAAGACGGAAATCGCTGTTCTACAGGAAATCAGTTCCGCTGTCGTCCATGAGCGCAATGTCGGCGCGCTGCTGGGAAAAGTGCTTGACATCCTGAACAGGAAAATGGGAATGGTGCGCGGCACTTTCACCCTGCGCCAGGGAAATATCTTCATCATAGAAGCTTCGCAGGGGCTTGATGAAAACGAGAAAAAACGAGGCAGATACAAACTGGGGGAAGGCATCACGGGGCATGTCGCGGCAACGGGAATTCCCTGCCTCGTGCCGGATATCTCCAAAGACAAACGTTTCCTGAGCCGGACCGGACGCCATCAGCTGGACAGCAATCCGGTTGCATTCCTGTGCGTTCCGGTCATTCAGGACGAAAAAGTGATTGCGACGCTCGGAATCGACCGCAAGGTTGTGCCGGGAGTTCAGCTGGACGAGGATCTGAAACTGCTGGAAATCGTGGGCAACCTGATGGCAGACGCGGTTGCAGTCTATCATCAGGAATGGGAGGAGCGCGAAAGCCTGCTTGCGGAAAACAAGCGTCTGCGCGAAGCACTGACCGAGGGCGGCAATCCCGGCGAACTGATCGGCAACTGCCGCGCCATGCAGAACATCTATGCGCTGATCCGCCAGGTCGCCCCCAGCAATGCGACAGTATTGATCCGCGGAAGTTCAGGAACCGGCAAGGAACTGGTTGCCAAGGCGATCCGCCAGCTCAGTCCGCGCGCAGACAAGCCATTCGTCACTCTGAACTGCGCCGCCCTGCCGGAAAATCTGGTGGAAAGCGAACTGTTCGGTCATGAAAAAGGCGCTTTCACGGGAGCGGTCAGCCGCAGAATCGGGCGGGCGGAGGCGGCGGACGGCGGAACTCTGTTTCTGGACGAAATCGGGGATCTGAGCCTGCCGGTGCAGGTCAAGCTTCTGCGCTTCATTCAGGAACGCACGTTCTCACGAATCGGAAGCAACGAAGAAATCAAAACCGATGTGCGTCTCCTTGCCGCCACCAGCCGGAACCTTGAGCAGCTGATGGCGGAAGGGAAATTCCGCGAGGACCTTTATTATCGCCTGAACATTTTTCCGATCCTCCTGCCGGACTTGTCCAAGCGCAGAAGCGACATCATTCTGCTGGCGGAACATTTCATCAGCAAACACAATCTCCGGTATGGGAAAAATGTCAAACGCCTTTCCACTCCCGCAGTCAATATGCTGATGGCATATCACTGGCCGGGAAATGTCCGCGAACTGGAAAACTGCATCGAACGCGCCGTCCTGACTTCCGCCGACGACTGCATTCACAGCTACAATCTGCCTCCATCCCTCCAGACGGGCAAAGATGCGGGCTATGAAATACTGCCGGAGGGAAAAGCCTCTTTCAACACAATGGTGGAATCATTCGAACGGGAATTGATCGTGGAAGCCCTGAAAAAGAACAACGGCAATATGTCCGCCGCCGCCCGTGACCTGGATCTTTCTCCGCGCGTCATTCATTACAAAATCAACAGTTACGGCATCACGCCCGAATGGTACCGCAGGAAAACCGAAGAATAAAGACAGGCGCAGAATCATCGCCAGACCCCGTGTAAGACATCTGGCGTGTGCGAAAAAAAGCCTTCCGGAATTTTTTTCCCGGAAGGCTTTGAAGTTTCAGAGAGAAGGACTGTTATTGCTGTTGCTGTTCATTGGAAAGATAACTTTCGGTATTGGCGCGCACCCAGTCAAGGAAAGCGGTCTCCGCCAACGCTCTCTTTTCAGCTTGGAATTCAGAGGTAAGGGTATCCTTGAGAGCCTGCTTTTCCGCCGCAGTCGGCGGAGTCCGTTTTTCGATCAGAATCATCATCATTCCATCCGCCATCGGCACAACAGGCGTAATGTTGTCCGTTGCCATCAGAGCATAACGGGCTTCATAATCGGCGGGGTTGACGGTCTGGCGGGAAAATTCCTTGATCGGCTTGATCTGAATTCCCGGATTCTTCGCCGCAGCGGCAAGCTCCGCCTGCGGATTCTTGCTTGCGGCAAGCTTTGCGGCAAAGTTGGAAGCCGCCTCTTTTGCCGCGGCTCTTGCTTTCTGAAGCGCAAGAGCCTCCTCAACTTTTGCCTTCACTTCGGCAAACGGCGCGGGAACGGAAGGCTGTCTCTTCACGGCAACCGCAACATAAGCAGCACGTTTCCCGGCAATGCTCTTCGTGATCGGATAACGTTCAGTCGTCTGGAACAATGCGGCAACGAGAGCAGGCTCTCTGCCGATCTTGTCGATCAGCTCCGAAGACGCGGTCAGCCAGGACACCGGCTTGATCAACTGGAAGCCGTATTTCGCGGCAAGCGTATTGAAGACTTCAATCTGTCCGGCGCCGGTGGAAACTTCGGACGCGGCGTTATAAAGCTCGTTGCGGAATTCGCGGGCGGCATCCATCGCCTTGCCTTTCGCTTCCTCCAGTTTGAGTTCACCGATGATCTGCGCTCTGACAGCCGCCAGCGGCTGAACTTTGCCGTCTTTCTTGAATTTGTCCTCGGAAGCCTTGTAATAATCCGCAATCTGCTTTTCCGTGACTTTTACATCCTTCATGTAATTCTTGTAATCAAACATGACGACCTCCGCCATCAGTTGAGGCGCAGTCATGAACAGTTGAGTATTCTTTCTGTAAAAGTCCTCCAGTTCCTGCTCCGATATCTTGCCGGGCTTATAAGACGCAAACGGGAAACGGATCGCGGAGGCTTTGATCTTCTCCAGACGGAGATTCATGAACTGATCCAGTTCATCGGGAACCACAATCACATTGAGCGATGTTCCCTGCAACAGTTTTCTGGTCGCAATAAACTTGCGGATAGACTCCTCAAAGTCAGCCGTAGTCAGCCCGGAGGGCTCGACATAACTCTTGATGAAAGCCTCATAGCGTTCATGATCGAAACCTTTTTCGGAGTTGAACACGGGAATCCTCTTGATTTCAGCGATCACTTCCTCGTCGGGAACCGTGATTCCGGCATTTTCAGCCGCCGCCTCAAGTGCGATATCGGTGAAAATGTTGGCAATCACATAATCCCTGAGCTCGGCGGGAGCAGCGGGATTGTAAAGAGAAAGCAGAAGACTCTTGTTGTCCACGGCTTTCTGGTAATCTTTCAGTTTCACTTTCCTGCCGAATACTTTTCCGACTACCGAATTCGGAGACATTCTGTTTCCGAAAAGCAGCGAACCGTCAATGCCGGGAGTGAAGAACCAGACGAAAGAGATAATGATAATGATGGAAAATGCACCGAAGAGAATCTTGTTGTGCTTCACCAGCACCGTATTCATTTTTCTTATAACCATGACCAACCCTTATTTTTTATTGTCGAACTGCCACAAAACCTTATAATGTATATCGCATGGCGCATTATTCAACCTGCGATAAACATCCATGGTAGAAAATATTGCACTATTTTTTATCCGGCGCCCCCGTCAAGCCCTTTTGACTTTCATTCCCTGCGGCGTATCAATAATGACCCACCCCTGTTCCTTCAGGGAATCGCGAATCTCATCAGCCGTCTTGAAGTCTTTCGCCTTTCTCGCTTCAACCCGTTTCTGCGCAAGCGCCATGATCCCGGCAGGAACCTCTTCCGCTTCTTCCGAAACGGCGGCATCCACATCGAAAACTGCAAGCACCCTGTCAAATCTGCGGAACTGTTCAAGAATCACTCCGGCGGCGGCGGACTGGAAAGAGTTCGCCGCAAGCGCGGTATTCACGGCACGCTCCAGCGTAAAGACGGCGGACAATGCTTCGGCAATGTTCAGATCGTCCCCGATTGCATCGGCAAACTTTTTGTCGGCATCGGCGGCAAGCCGTGCTGCATCCTCTTTCCCCGCCTCACCCTGCGGCAGAGCTTTCAGGCGGCCGAAGAAGTCGGTAAACTTCTTCAAAGTCGAACGTGCCTGGTCGCAAAGCCCGAGATTGAAGTTCAGCTTGGAACGGTAATGCGTCCCAATGAGCGCCCAGCGAACCTCTTTTCCGGAATACCCCTTGCCCAACAGGTCGCGAAGTGTATAGAAATTGCCGAGGGATTTCGACATTTTCTTCTTATCAATCGTAAGATGCTCGCAATGAAGCCAGTAATTCACGAACTTGCAGGAATTGGCGGCTTCGCTCTGCGCAATCTCATCCTCGTGGTGCGGGAACATGTTGTCGATGCCGCCCGTATGAATATCAAAGGTCCTGCCGAGATATTTCATGCTCATGGCGCTGCATTCGAGGTGCCAGCCGGGACGCCCCGGTCCCCACGGACTCTCCCATTTGACATCGCCGTCGCTCTCGCTCCATGCCTTCCAGAGTGCGAAATCGGCAACGGAGTCCTTGTCATATTCGTCATTGTTGATGCGGACGCCGGATCTCTGCTGCTCCATATCGATTTTCGCCAGTTTTCCGTAATCCTTGAATTTAGCGATGGAAAAGTAGACGGAACCATCCTCGGATTTGTAGGCAAATCCTTTTTCAAAGAGAACTTTGATCATTTCGATCATTTCGGGAATATGCGTTGTCGCCTCGGGATAATGCTCTGCGGGCTCGATGCGAAGCGTCTTGAGGTCCTCAAAAAAGGCGTCTTTGTATTTGCGGGTGAAATCCTGAAGTTTCAGTCCGGCAGCCCTGGAATCCCGGATCGTCTTGTCGTCAACATCCGTCAGGTTCATGACCTGCGTGACCTTGTATCCATGATATTCCAGGGAGCGGCGAAGCAGATCCTCAAAGAGATACGCCCGGAAATTCCCGATATGGGCATAATTATAGACCGTCGGACCGCAGGTGTACATTTTCACGGCCTTTTCCTCAATCGGCTGAAATTCCTGCATATTGCGTCCCAGAGTATTATAGAAATGCATTTAAAATCCTTTCTCTTATGTTTCATCACAGCTAATTTACACGCAGAAGTCCATTTTTTCCAATAGAAAGCGGAAAAAGTCGGAAAAGAAAGGAGAGAAAAACGCAATGGAGAAACCTCAGAAACCGGACATGTACGAACCTGAAAGGCAAAAAGGAATCATGAAACAAGGAATCATAAGAAAATGAACAACCCCGGTGCAGAGCACGCGGGGTATCGGGGATTTCGCCTCCGGCGACCAGCTTAT
>DXVA01000296.1:0-2407 GCA_019408975.1 Lentisphaeria bacterium
TGACTTGCCCGCAGGTGGCGAGGACGCCTCCGTCAAGGACGTATGGACCGTTCTTGCTCGGAAGTGTTTGAAAGATTTCCTTCCGGGACTTGCGGGAATCCACGCAGGCGATGAGGATATCGAAAGTTCGGGTGAAGCGGTAACGTTCCGGGTGTGCTTCCCAGTTCAAGGCGAAACCGAGATTGTAGCGGTTCACAAGCGCTTCCGCTTTATTCAGTCCAACCTCGGAAGCGGCAAAAAGCTGTCGCCCGATGTTGGCGATGGAAACTCTATCAGGGTCCCATACTTCAACGTCCAGTCCGTAAGGATGACCGAGGCTTTTCATTGCCAGATGCAGCCGGACCAGACCGGAAAGCACCAGTGATCCACCACCTCCAACGCCGACCAGATTGATTTTGACCGGGTTCGTGTGAAATCCGTTTTTTATCGTATGTTTCATTTCAAAAGGTCTCCAAGAGTTTGATTGCTTGTTTTCAATAATTCGACCGGGAATCGGTCATGTTTTTTCTTTTTCAGATATTCAATCCAGAACCCATCATGTCCTCCGGGATGTTCGATCTGCCGCATGGAGTGAGTTGCATGACCGAATTTCCCCTGATAGAACAGCTCAGATACCAGATTCATGTTTTCTTCCAGTGAGTTCCGACGGTCGAGCCGGAGACCCTCCGGCAGACAAACCGCTCCATCGGTTTCATTGATATGTGTCAGAGGTGCGATATAGAG
Source organism: Lentisphaeria bacterium (assembly GCA_019408975.1). Taxonomy (GTDB): domain Bacteria; phylum Verrucomicrobiota; class Lentisphaeria; order Victivallales; family UBA1829; genus UBA11452. Next base: position 724 of record DXVA01000296.1, read on the forward strand.
CTTCGTTTTGAGTGTTGGACGGCAATTGCTTTTCAACGCGCGGCAGCGAAGGGTTCCGTTCATAATCATGAACAGCAACGGCGGCCACATGACCAGCCGTCCGGAAAGTTTGTTCAGAATCGCCCGCCCGGGCTCTTTTTCCCGGTCAATTTGAAAATAGATCGGAGCCAGGCGGCTTTTTTCATGCCAAACGATGCCGTCATAAGAGCGGGCCAGTATTTTGGAATCCTGAAACTTCAACTTGTCGGCGCCGTTGGAGTTTCGGAAGAAATATTCCAATGCCTTCATGTCGAGAGCCCGTCCGGGAGCAAGCGAGCCATTTCCATTCACCTTGTGGAGAACCGCCGTGACATTATGCGCGGAATAGCAGTATCCATATTCCGACCAGCGGCGATAGAACAGAATCGCGCCATCAAGACGGAACCTCATTTCATTGGGGATCATTACTTCCATATTCTTCTTCCTCCGTATGGATTCGATTAAGGATCAGCAGCAGTCTCCCAAGCGACTCGACCGCATGGTTGATTTCTTCCAAAATTTCCGTCAGATGGGCGCTGTCTTTCGGAAACGTCCAGTAAAGTCCATTCAGAACAATATCTTGTCCATCATTAGCCGCCTGATTGTAAATATTGTCAAAACAGTCGAAAATCATATTATTATGCCAGATCAGTATTCCCGGTAGACTGGTATTGCAGCAGGGATATTTCGTATGGCTGTATTTCCAGTCCGGAAGCTGGAACAGCTCTTCCAGTTCCGGCGGAATCGACCCCTGAAAAATATTCTCATCCGGCTGAAGCATCCACGGTTCAAAATTCTCATCGAAGTCCGCCCGGGTGATATCCATCTCATCCAGATACATCTGGCGGGTTTCCTCATCTTCACAGGAACAGATTTCATCGACATATTCTTTTTCATCCTCATAACCATTCCAGCAATTCTCACGGACAACATCCAGGAAAAGCTGCGGTGTGCCGATGTCAAAGGGTGTTGCCGTGCTGATTTTTCGCAGGATTTTCTGTCCCAGTCCCGGAAATTCCGTCTCATAACGGATGATGGCCTTTTCGATGGAAAAATCCGAGGCATAAGGCGAACCGAGACGAAAGAGCAACACATAATCGTCCTCATCAGAATCGAACTCCAAGTCGGAACAGCCCTGATTGTCAGGTTCCGTGATGAAATCAACCTCAAAATCCAAGGCCTGTTCAATCTCTTTCGGCAACATTCCCGCGAACCACTGCTGCAGAGCTTTCTTCAGGACCGACAACGGCGAATGATCGTTCTTCAGCAACGGTTCAAGATCAGTATAATGCCCGATCCTGTGAAGGATCGGGAGGATGCGTGACAGATTTCCTTGTGAATACAATTCCGTTGGCAGAACCAGACGTGGAATCGTTATAAAAGTGGCGGAAGAAACGCCGCATCCAGCGGGATTGACGGCGTATGATTGACCGCATGAATCAGTTTTTTGGTACATTCTTCACTCTCCGCCGGAAATTCATCCGGATTGAGTTCTTTTTTCTTCCTCTGTTCCGGCAAAAAGTGCCGGAACAGACATTCCTTGCTTACGGATTGAAAGCTCTTTTTCTTCATCGGAAAGTTCCGACTTGCGGAATGAATTTGTATTCATCGAATCCGTCCGCCGTTTTCGTTGGCCCTTTGACCGTGACATTGGTCAGTTCCGCAT
>DXVA01000296.1:2417-4295 GCA_019408975.1 Lentisphaeria bacterium
CTTCGGGTCGGGATCGGCAAGCTGCATCCCGTTGAAAACGAACTTGCGCGGACGTACTTCAGTGGCTTTGACTTTGGTTTCAGACATGATTGAATCCTCCAATATTTTGTTTTAGAAAAGGGACAATTCCCCTTGAGCGGCTTTGTTTTCTTCGACAGCCTTCTTTTCGGCGGCTTTGCGGGCAGCGGCTTCCTGTTTGAGCTTGGCTTCAGCAGCTTTGAGTTCCGCCTCATGCCTTGCGGCTTCTTCTTTGGCTTTCTTCTCGGCGGTCTCTTTCGCGGCAAGTTCCAAATAGCCGGGCAACTTTTCCGCAATCGCGGTCTGCAGTTCCGCCTGCGTGCCATTGACGACCAGCGGAGTCGTTATGCCGTCACTGACGCCGAGTGCATACTTGTCATCTCCATTGTAAGAGATCACAAGACGGCAGTTCCCGCTTTGCGCGGCGATTTTACTTAATTCCTCAAGCAACATCCTTTTTATCTCCTTTCCGGGATTGTTCGGACACAAAAGAGCTGGCGCCGGAAGTTGGAATGAACTTCCGAAAGCGCAAGCAGACGAACAAATCCGTTTCCCTTACCAGCAGATCAGATCCTCAAGATAATCCGGTTCCAGACCGTATTCGTCGATAATATCGAATCCACTTTCTCCTTCTGCGATTCGATCCAGAATTTCCTGTCTGGTCTCGTCAACTTCCTCCTGCGTATAGCCGTCGCGACGCCGCAGAACCTCATCAAATATTTCTCTTTCCATTGTAATTTTCTCCTGTTACGGGGTTTGTTTTATGTTTTTATAAGGTTTTGAATATCAAAAAAATTATCAATACATACTCCTCAATTCGTTTGCTTTCTCGCAATCATGACAAATTCGGCAGCAGCCTTCGCCATCTTTGCAGAGCTTGCGCAAATTTTCGATGGGCATGAGTATCACACAAGCCCCGATGTAATTGACCTCATGAGACTTCCATGATTCCAGCGCATCCGCCGGGGTATCCATGCTGTCGGTCCGGCGTCCGCAGACAGAACAACGGAAATGATAATTGCCGAAAACGCCTTCCGAATCCTGTTCATCGCCTTCGTCAATCAGCTCTACACACTCACTGTTGAGGCAGGATGGGCAAAAGGTCGGAGTTTCCACTTCTGCATTGTTCAAACTTTTCTCTGCGGACTGCTTTGTTTCTTTGAGCTTGTTCATTGTTTCTGATCCTCCTTTCGGGTTGTTCACTGAAAAATCCACCTGCCGGAAACGGCGAATGCCGGGGGACAGGTGGATTTCAACAACCCGAAAAGAGGTTGTTTTTTATTTAAGTTTTTTTTCGTAATGATTTGGGCAATTGCCCTGAGTTGTCGAATGACCGGGATAGAATAATCCAGTAACCAGTCTCCATTTTCAGATTCGACGTTCCCATCAATCATTTCGTTGACATAGTGGTTGCCATCGCGGTTTTCTTCCTGCCAGCTTCCCTGCAAATTCTGCAGGAACTTTTGCTTGCAGAAGTTCTGAATTTCCGTGGCAATGCTTTCCATGTCAAAAATTTCATTATCGACTTCCTGAATCGTTACCGTATTGCCTCCCTGAAACTTTACCTGCAGGAAACGCTCCAGATGCTTTTCCTGATAAATGAAATTTTCCAGTTCGCTTTTGGCAATTCCCGCCTCGACCACTGTTGCAAAATGCAAATAAAGATGAATACCGGCAACCCAACTCATTTGTTGTCTCCTTCCAAATATCCGAATTCCAGTTCCCGTATTTCCGCTCCGAAAAGTCCGCAAACGCCATTTCTTCCGTTTTGACGGATAAACCATTCCGGCGGATTTTCCGGCAGGACAATTACCCCGTTCCAACCATCTTCGAGGTAGTAGCCAAGAACTTCACTCCTGC
>DXVA01000296.1:4305-5529 GCA_019408975.1 Lentisphaeria bacterium
CTATTCCGTTGATGGCAGCGAGAATTGTTTCTCCGATTTCCGGAATGAAATTGCCGGACCATTTTCCGTCCGGAAATTTATCGAAACCTTTCATATAAGCCGAGAGATACAAATAGCCATGACTCCTATTCGGGCTGACCTCAATCCGATACAGCCAGGTTTCATCTGTATAGATTTCGGTGGTTGCTTCTGTCCAGTGATGATCGGTGATGTACTGTTTCAGTTTCGGCAAGGCTTTGTTATTGATCAAATTGCGCAAGGCTTCACATGTTTTTGAATTACCGATGAATTGCTGTCGATCCGGCAGAAATGTAATTTTATTGCCATTCCAAATCGTTCGTGCTCCGAATCCTGCCAGATAATAACCGGCCTTGAACGGGCGAAGGCCCCACTCCAGTTTGCCTGTGTCAATCATTTTCTTCTGCCTCCTTGTCGGTTTCTGTAGTCTGATAGCCGGGAAAGTAGAGAATCGTGTCGAATCCCATACTGTCGCGATGAGTGTGCTGAAGCAGTTCGGAGAACTCCTGCTGCAGTTCCCCCGGTTCGTAAATGCCGGCAATGTCCGCTTGAATTTCGGCAATGGCTGCTTCTGGATTTCCTGAGATAAATCCGAAGTATTTTTCACCATACATGCAGCGGCCGGAATAGTCATGACGAATTTCCGCATGGTCTTCGATCACGCTGACGAGCAAGTCAGAAACGATTTTCATGATGGAACAATCCTTTCGATTTGAGTTTTTATGATTAAAACCAGCCGTTTTTCTCGGCGGCGGCATTATACTGTTTTTTCGCGGCATTCCATGCCTGTTTCAACTCAGGAATGGAATTCAACTGCGTTTCGGTGATGTTGCAGGCAGATAAAACTTCGGTTTTGCCGTCCCAGTTGATGCCGAATTCATGGTTGCACATTTCAAAATAAAACATGCTCTGGACGTAATCGACATTGATTCCGGATTCGGTAAAAATTGCCTTTTGGCGTTCTTCCTCATGACGTTTGAACGTTTCGTGAATCAGTTCCGAATCCACTTTCCGATAAAAGCCGCCCGTGTTGCCGAGGCGATAAAGTTCATTATTCTCCTTGACTCCCAGTTTGAGTTTCATCTCCTCAAACTGTTCCCCTGAAAAGGCGAAGCCCAATGGCAGGGAGTTCACTTCTTTTTCATGACGCGCTTTCAATTCCTGATACGTTTCCATCTTTTTTTCCTTTTTTTTTAATGGTTTGTT
>DXVA01000297.1 GCA_019408975.1 Lentisphaeria bacterium
CATTCGATATCGCCCTGCATGACGCATTCGGGCTTGCGCACAAAATCCCGACTTACCGGACTTACAACAGAAAATTCATGGAGCATGATCTGTGCCGGTTTTTCGATGATCCTGATTTCCGGGGCAAATACCCGGAGGATTATTTCGTTGCGGATGTGCCGGAAACACTGCCGGTATGGCATCTTGTCGGGGGGAAAGACCTTTTGCTCGAGTCGGAGCGAACCGGGACGGAGCCGGATGACGGCTATCCTGTTTCGCTTGAGAAGTGGATCGAACGCGACGGACTGCGCTGCCTGAAAATCAAACTGACCGGGCGTGATCCCGAATGGGATTATTCCCGTATGGTCGAGGTCGGGAAAATTGCGCTTGCATATGGCTGTACGGCGCTCTCCCCCGACTTCAACTGCATGGTGAAAGACCCCGCTTATGTGAACCGGATTCTGGACCGCCTGAAAGCCGGAGAACCGGAAATTCACAGTCTTGTCCTTTATGTGGAACAGCCGTTCCCGTATGATCTTGAGGCGAACCGGATTGATGTGCATGAGTGTGCGGAACGCAAACCGCTGTTCATGGATGAAAGCGCGCACGACTGGCGGTTTGTGAAACTGGGATATGGACTCGGCTGGAACGGTGTCGCGTTGAAAGTCTGCAAAACACAGACCGGCGCTCTGCTGTCCGCATGCTGGGCGAAGGCTCACGGCATGAAACTGATGGTTCAGGATCTCACGAATCCGATGCTTGCGACGATTCCGCATGTCCTGCTCGCCGCGCATGTCGGCACGATCATGGGGGTCGAGTGCAACGCTCCCCAGTTCTACCCGAACGCATCGCTGGAATACGAGAAACTCCACCCCGGGCTTTACGAACGCAGGAACGGCATCGTCAGGCTCGACACCCTCACCGGAGACGGTCTGGCTTATGGATGAGCACCACCGGAATGCCTGAAGTGTGTCCGGCAGGACCGTTTTGCGGTTTCTGCCGGATATTTCTTTTATCTGGCTTTGAATGAATCCTTCTGGAACTGGAAATTCCGGATATGGATCTCCGGCTTCGGGTGTCCGGCGGGATACTTGCAGGCGGCGGCTCCGGACCATTGAATCAGCCATCCGACATTGCGGATCATGGACACTTCCGGTGTTTCCGCATAATAAACCATGCACTGTTTCATAGCCGGATGCTGGAAGCAGGTCATTCCTGCATCAATGGCAAGAGTGCCGTTCTTCGTAAAATTATAGATTAACGGCATACCGTAATATTCTCCACCATAACGATTGTTGCTTACATAGAGCCGCCCGTAGTTGTCAAACCAGCGGGTATCGTTGGCATAGGGCCAGGCTTTCACAAAAGGCAGGTGATTATGCCTGTGATCCGTCATGGGCATCGGAACGCCAAGCATGTCCGTGATTCGCATATCGCCGCCCAGATTCGTAATGAATGCGGAACGGTCCATGCGTGCATTTGTGCTGACCCAGAAATCATGGAGTTCGCTGTGAGCGGCGTTGGTAACGAGCCCGTGTACCGGAGAAATGAATACGGAACGTTTCAGGAGAAGCTCCGTATGATTGGGAATATTTGCCTGTCCGTTGCCGGCAAGCAGAGAAACGGAGCTGTTCAACTGCTGATAGAACAGGCATTTTTCAATTAATATCTCCGCTTTCGTCTTCGCATTTGTCCGGAGTTCAAAACCGTAAGCTCCCGAGACCAGGCGCAGGTTCGTCGCCCAGAATGTCTTCTGATCCTTTCCCCGGAAAATCGGCGCCTTGATGTCATTCTGCTGAAGCGTGGCAAGTCCGCGTGACATGAAAGCAACTTCAGAAGGAATGTCAAGCGGTTCGGAAATACTGATCAGGACGGGCGGAAGCTCAATCAGCGCCGCGGTTCCCTGCGAGGCGGCTTTCAGTACCCGTTTCATAGCGGCAGTATCATCTGTTTTGGGGTCGATATCCATACCGAAATCGACAGCCTTCAAAGTTCTCCGGAACCGCTTTTTCATATCGTCAGCCGTAATCCTGACACGGGGGACAGAAACGGCATCGAACACTTTTCCCGGCATGGGCTTCCCGATCCTCTTTCCGAGAAAATCGGGTATCCCTGCCGTTGAGATTGTATCACAGCCGGACAACGTAATATCGTAAGGCGGTTCTTTCTTGAAGTGGGACTTGCCGGACAATACTTTTTCATAGATATCCGTATTCATTTCCGTTTTCTTCAAATCCGCACGGGTTATTTTTTCCGCGCCGCCCATAAGCATGACCCGTTTCCCCGAAATGTCCCTGACATTCTCAAAATCAATGATATGCGGGATAGATCCTTTACAGAGAATGATGGGATATTTCCCGCATTGAACTTTGGTATTTCTGACAATCAGGTAATCCTGCACTTCGCTTGCTTTTTTTCTCATGTAGGAAAAGAGCGGCATCCCGCTTCCATTCTTTACTGTAAAAGAGGAATCATAAATGGAAAGCCGTTGAGCAGGATTTTCAAACCATGCCTTGCCGGGAATCGCTTTGTCCGCAGTTGCGTTAAGATTGATGATTGAGGTGGGGCCTGAGATATTGAATGGTGATGCAGTGGCATCAGCAGATATCTGAATATTGCAGTTTTCTATCACGGCACCGTCACTGTTGAAACGGAAAATTTCGGCACAGTTGATGAAATCACAATCGCCGAATGTAAACAGCGTGGAGTTGTTGAAATGTTTTTCATTTTCATTGTTCAGTGTCAGAATCGGTTTTTCCCCCTGCCATTTGACATTGTAAAGCCCGTAAGTTGTATTTGAATAATTCGTTCTTTTGGGATTCAAAAAATTATAAGAGTAAAAAACAGTGCCTGAAGAATTCTTGAAGATACAGTTTTCCACAGTAAAATTAGCTGTATCCTCATTGCCTGTCCATAAAACAATATGACGGCGCCCGCCATGAAAGCCCAGACCGGCTATTTGAATGCGGAATCCCCACTCTATATACAGAATGTCCTTGTCTGCTGCGGCTTGTGTGATCGTGCTTCCTTTTTCACCGCGCATGTAAAGATAAGACCTTGTAACCAGCGTCGAGGTAATCTTATAATTTCCCGACGGGAAGAACAATTCCGGCACCATTACATTTTCCGAAGTGCTTGAAAGGACCGGTAAATTGCCCAGGTGAGGAGCCCCTGTCAACATCGGCTGACGCGCCAGCAAAATTCTCTGTTGTTTTTTCTGTATGAAATTCAATGCCCGCTGAATTGCCATTGTGTCGTCGGTGATTCCATCTCCTTTGGCACCGAAATCACGTACATTGACTCCCCGTGACCAGTCCGCTGCATTTGCTGAAAACAGGCAGAGTAGTGCCAGAAATACTGTATAGATTCGCATTTGTTTACCTTTCTTTTTTTGGATATTGCTTTTTTAATCGGTATAATCGGACTTGAGAGGATTATACCAGTTCAACCTTGAATTCAAAGTATTTTTTCTCAACCACTGCGGGACATTTTCCACATGACCGTCCATCATAAGAAGATTGGCGCTTCCTTTGATTTTCTGGCGGCTTGTGGTGCCGCCGCCGTCATGGGGCGATGCAATCCACATCGGTTTGATTGTTCCCCCGTAAGCAACGGAGAAATATGCAACCCCGCGCCAGTATGTAAATTCTTTGTCAAGTGTTTCAGCCGTAACGACCTTGCGTGATGTATTTTTACCTCGAGTTGCTTTGAATGGCACGGCATTCAGAACCACTCCAGTGGCTCCCCCGAGATAATCCATATTATAGCCGTAAGTGACATGGGAAAAATTATAATTCAACTCAGGTTTCTCTATAAAACTGTTTTCTCCGACCATGGCAGGCGACTTGCAATCCGGTGCAACGCTGGGGCAGAGAAATACTTTGAGTCCCGTGATATATTTATTATTCCATAGTTGCCATGAATAATTGTCATAGGATTGGTCTGTCGCAACTTTGGTGTCATACCATCGACTATAAGGCATATAGAAATCGTTGAAGTCACTCAGATAACTTGCGAATCCCATCCCGATTTGCTTCTGATTTGACATACAGTTCGCCCGTCGTGCAGTTTCCCGTGCTTTATTTAACGCGGGAAGAAGCATTCCCGCAAGGATGGCGATGATCGCAATTACGATCAGAAGCTCTATCAATGTGAAATAACTCCTGTTCTTTTTCATGATGATCTCCTTGTGGTTCATTTGTTTTTCATGCGGGAATCCCGTTTGCATTTTGAATGTGGATTGCATATTTTCTCCTTGTTTTAATTTTTTGTCATTCCTAAACTTTGCGTCCATATCATTTCGAGAGACGGGCGGTCATCGTAAATGGGGAATTCCTTCAGCTTTTCGTTCTTTGCTCCGCAACTTGCCGACGGATAGAAATAGGGTTCCACCGCAGTCATCGCAGGTTCGGAATCGCTGTCTCCCGCCTCTATGCGCTTCAGCATCAGTTCCACAGTCAATTCCGCCTTTTTCCGGATGGGTTGAATGACCGTTGCAAGCGGCACCGCGCAGAGATCGCAGAGTGCAAGCCCATCGTAACCGACGACCTTGATTTCCTCCGGAACCCGGACCCCGTGATCCAGCAGGGCGGAAATCAAGCGTCCCGCAAAATAATCATTGCAGCAGAAGACCACATCCGGCGCAAGTTTTTTCAGGCGGCGGATGATCTCCTCCGCCTTGCCGGAACACTCTTCCACGGTCAGCGCGGAGAGCGGCTTCCCATGCAGTTCAAACGCTTTCTTGAGCCCGTTGAATTTTTCCTTTCCGGGATTGGAGAAGATGCTTTTGTTATGGAACGACGACAGATAAACCCCTTTCCGGCAGCCTTGTTCCAGAAGATGCTCCGCCGCCAGAAAAGTTCCCGCCGCATGGTCAATGAAGATATCGGCGTTTTCGATTCGCGCCGGTGGGCAGAAAACCGAGGGAATCAGCGTGCGGAGCCCGGATTCGGCAAGCGGGTTGTACGCGGTTGTGATGATCAGCCCGTCGATTCCCTTGCCGAGTAGGTCCCGGACTGCCCGCTCCGCCGCCTCTTTATTGATCCCATAAGAGGTGATCAGGTTGTAACCGTGGCGGTCGAATGCCTGGCTGAGTTCATTGAAATAAGTCTGTTCCTCGACGTATGCATAAGGTGCGCCGTAAACGCCGATCGTATGGTTTGCCACGCCTTTCAGATGCCGCGCCGCCTGATTCGGGATATAGTTCAGGAGTTTTGCAATGTGCAGAATCCGACTGCGCATTTTCTCCGAAACTTTGCTTGTCCCTTTCGGATTCAGGGCTGCGGCAACCGCCTGCCGTGAGACTCCGGCGGTGCGTGCGATGTCATTCATAGTGACCGGCATATTTATCTTCCTTGTGCATGATTAGAAAAATTGCTCGTGCAATTAAATTATAATCTAAACCGGTGGATTTGTCAAGGGGGTATTTCAAAAAAAGTTGGAATAATGTTGCTGTTGTGGTCATGTGCCAGTGGAATTTCCCAAGACGGCAAACTTGTTTTGCCGAGGTGCAGGTGACTCTCACCTGCCGCGCCGTC
>DXVA01000298.1 GCA_019408975.1 Lentisphaeria bacterium
CGAAACCGCAAAGAGACGGCTTCCGTGTGCTTCGACTTCAATGGTGTATTCGCCGTTGAAAGGAATCGTTTCATTGCTCCATACATCTGTCAGCAGATAGTTTCCGGCGGGGAGCCCGAGCGTTGCCGGAGAGAACGTGATTTCCAGCGGTTTGTCCTCGATATTGAACAGCCCGGCGGTGCGCAGCGGCAGAAGCGGATTGTTCTCCTGCGTGCTGAAATGCGGTGTCTTGAAATAGATGATGCGCGGAATCAGGTTCCGGCGGTCGCGGTAATTGTAGCCGCCGAGGAAAACTTCCTGTCCGTTGTTCGGGTTGCAGACTGCTTTTTTCAATGTTTTGAACCGCGGGGACTGCGGATCGGCTTCACTGAGTTTTCCTGCGATTTCGACCATGGTATGCGAGGCGAGGCAGTAGTTCAGGCAGAACATCGCCTCCGTGTCGTTGAGCCCGGGAAAGAGCCCGACCGAATCGCTGTTCGGCACGAAAAGATCGCCGGTGTGAGTGGCGAAACATGCCGCGCCCCACAGGAAATTGGTTTTGACGTAATCCCAGTTCCCGTTGCCGATGTCGATGCCGTAACGGTAGTTTGTGAAATATTCGCCGAGGAACGGATTTCCCATGACGATGTCGCAGCCGGTCTGGAGATAGGCGTCCGCGGGAATGCGCTTGCGGATTTCCTTGAGCCACCATGTGCGCCATTCATAACCGGAGGCGTCTTTGTTTTTCAGCAGGTCGTGGCTGTCTTCAAACGCATAGCTCCAGAAATCGTGTTTCATGCCCTCGAATGCGTAGTCGCGGAAGAACACATCCAGTGCGTGCTCAATGTAGGCGCGGACCTCCGGCTGACTGACATCCAGCGGCGCGGAGGCGTCCACGCGGTAGTCGTAATTGATGAACCACTCCGGATGATCCTTGTAGATCGGAGTGTATTTGGGGCAGAAACCGCCGATCCATACGGCGGGGCGAAGTCCCGTTTCACGGATTTTGTCGGTAAATGCGCGCAGTCCGTCCGGGAATTTCTTGTGATCCACTCCGGCTTCGCCCTCATAGGGCATGCCGAGTCCGTGCGCCGGAGGCACGTTGACCGCATAGCCGTCATCCACCTGAACCCAGCGGACCGTCGGGAAATTCTCTTTCAGGAAACGCGCCTCCCTGACGATCATCTCCTCGGAAATGTCTCGGAAGATTCCGTCGTTCCAGGAGCCCCATACCATATTGTCGCGGTTGATTGCCGTTGCTCCGTACATCGGGGGGAGGTGCCTGCGGAGTTCCGCCGTGTATCGTTCAAAAATGCGTTCCAGGTCGTCCGCGTGATCCGTCGTGCCGAGATACCATTCATCGACGAGTATTCTGCCTGCGGCACAGTGAAGCGCGCCGATGTCTTTGAACCCGGAGAATATTTCGAGCCTGACTTTGCCGCCGTCATGTGAAACGAGATAGTTGTGGTAGAAAAGTTTCTGGCTGAGGGTTCCGTGAACCAGCCCCGCCGCCGTACTGTAATTGCTGAGGAGAAGCGCGGGAAACGGCTGATAGGGAGAACGTCCGATGCGTTCACAGACCACGCCCGGGTCAGCCCAGCGGTTGCCTGCCTGTTCATCGAATCCGGTGTCTTTCACGTCGCCGGAAGCGACACGGTCGTAATCGACGGGAATCGACATCTTTTCATAGATGCGCGGATTTTCATTGTGGTAGAAATAATCGTCTCCGGGCTCAAACCCGAATGTAATGCCGTTCAATTCCACCCCGAGCTCGCAGATGTCCCGTTCTTTCCCGCCCGTATTGAACAGGCGTCTGCATGTAAGTTCGCCGTTTTTCAGGATGAAATAGAAATCATCCCTGACGCCGTCCGTGTAAAGGGCGGAGAAGTGAAGCGTTCCTTTGCCTTCCGCAATCTGCACGGACTGCGGCCTGACTTTTCCCTGTTCCGTTACGAAAAAAGGTTGAAATGCGATGGCGCCGCGGCTCCATGCGGATAAGAATTTTTCCAGCTGGTTCATAATGTGATTTTTCTCCCCTGACAGTTGTTTCTGTAAAAAATACAGTCTGATTTTCTTTTTACAACCGCCGGGAGAGAAAACATCGGAAAAATGATGCAATGCGGTGGGAAACGGGACACGATACCGGTTTCAGGTTTGCCGCGTTTGGGAATTCTGGTGTGTGAAATGAAAAATCTCAACGTTGATATGATATGGCGCAGCCGTCCTTTTTCTTTTTGCGGCGGGGAAAAACACAATTTTTTTCTTTTACTGTTGTTTGAACTCATTTTCAGACTGTATTACGCCTTTTTTCCGGCATTTTGTTTGACACTTTTTTATAAATGGAGAGGCGGATAAGGTGTCCACCGGATGATGAATGGTTCCCCGCGACGGGGAACGGAATGAAAAAGCACCGCATGGTGCGGAAAGGAACAAGATGGAAAGATACTTCTGTATCGCAACGCTTGCAACCAGCAATCAGGGAGGGAAGACACGATGATTAAAGACGAAGAACTGCGGCAGCTTGCCGCGTCCGGGGAGTTTCAGGAACTTCTGCAGAATGACATGCACATCAAAAAACTGGAGGCGTCGAAATACAAACCCAGAGATGAGTTTATCGCTTTGAGTGACGTATTGGCTTTGAACCCATCCTACGGGTCGTTGAAACTGCACGTCCTGACACCGGCTGTGTGGGCGTATCTCTGGGTGATCCAGAGCCCTTATACCGGAGAAATCGCAAAAGCCGATGATCTGGATACGGATATCTTCATGTATCTGCTGGCGGAGAAACTGCGGAATATGGACGATGCCTCGCCGGCATCGGTTGTACCCCGAGCCATCGGATTCTGCGCAAGAAACGGAATTGACCCCCAGGAGGCGAAAGCATGGCTCAGCGAGAGAATTCTGTTCGCTTTCCGCCCGCTTCAGATGCTGCCGGAAACGGAGCCGCAGAGTGGCGGGGAGAATATCTTTGACGCGGATTGGCTGACACTTCTCTGTTCGATTGTTGCACAGGAGACCGGCGAGAGGGTCTCCGTGGTCATGCATGACATGGGACTTGGATGCTGTTGTTATTACTTTATCCAGGCTTTGCGCAAAAAGGACAGGAAAAACCTGATCCATAAGAGGACCGATGAGGAACTCGCCAAACAGATTTACGAGCGTACACTTCGGCTGGCAGAAAAATTTCTTGTCGTAAAAGCCGGAACGAAAGGAGGCAAGTAAAAAATGGAGCGGGGACCCCTCGCGGTCCCCGCGTTTTTATCTTCTGGAAAACAGCGACAGCAGGAAATGCGAAGATACCAAGCCAATGTATTCCAGTGTAAGCTGTTGCATTTCCTGCATACGTCTGTTTTCATCATACGGGTATACCAGATAACAGTATTTGCGTATATTCGCCATGACGAAATTTGCCGTAATCATATTGGTGAAACCTAATGAAAGGGGAATAATGACGACAAGACAAAACCAAGGAATACCCCAGGATTCATTGGTCGGGAATAAGTCAGGGTGTGTTACTCCTATAATCGGAAAGACTACCATGCCGAAGATGAAAACCCAAAGTGCGATATGGCAAAACATGTTTGCGAGAAACGATAGTCTTCTGATCCGCTTCATATAGACAGCAGGAGAGGGAGAGTTTTGTTTTGGCTGTTGCGGTTCCGGGGGCGGATACCCCGCCAGAAAATATACAGGATGTTCCTCACGCTGCTGTGGACTCTTACTTTGAGGTTCCTTTTGAGCAGATCGTGACAGTTGTTCCCTTTGTTGTTTCCGTTTTTTTCTTGACATGACACTCTCTGGTTTTGCATTGATGAAAGCTCGTTTGATTTCAGATTGATAAAATACTTCTGAAATAAAAAAAAGCAAACTGTTTTTATGTGGCTGAACTTATTTTTGTGATAAGGATAAAAAGATGTGTGATGAGAAATATTTTTTATTGTCATGGGATAATGTCATGAAAAATGACTATCCTGTTTTGCAGAATTAATAAAATTGAACTTTTAGATTGAGGATTTTTTTACTATGGGCAGAAAGAACAAAAGAATGGTCGGCGATACTCAAGAGAGTCGGACAAGGAAACTGGCAGCGGCAAGAAATAGTTCTGGCGGGGCGAATGCTGCGGCTCCGAAAGGGGGGCAGGCGATATCTGTGACTGGCGGAGGAACGGGGAACTATGAAATGGCGCCGAACCGTAATCCCGCAAGTGCGGGAAACGGGGAAATGACATGGAAAGATGCTCCGTCTTCCGTGAATACCTCCGTCAATACTCAGAAACCTAAAAAACCTTTATTTTCAACAGGAAATGCCGGTAATATTGCTGCGGCAGGGGGGATCATTGTGCAAGGTGTTGAAGGGGGGATGAAGGTTGCTGATTGGTGGCATGAACAACAAATGTCACCATATAAACAGGATGCCGAGAGTTGGATGAACAGCGCCATAGACAAAGAAAAAGCCATGGAGGAGATGGAAGAACGGAATGCCGGCATTCATGAAATCTTTAACGAACTGGATGAACTGTCCAAGGAGGACAAGCTGTCGGAAAGTCAGAAAGAGAAAGCGCGCGGGCTGATTGAAAAGCTGAAAAGTTCCTACGATTCAAAGGATGTCAGTGTCGAACTGGATGAAGAAACCGGTCGGATCTCCGGTCTGGACAAGACGATCAGCGATCGTCTCCAGGTGGAGCATGAGAGAAAAATCAAGAATATGGAGTCTCAGGTCAACACCCTGAGCACCGCGTCTCGGAAATATACCGATGTGGCGACGAATGCGGGGATTGGTATCGGGAGGTGGCAGTTCGGCGGCGAGGAGACCGCGAATGAGGCGAACGCAATGAAAGCGAGTCTTGATAAAGTCCTCATGTCGAAGAAAAAAGAACTTCATGCGCTTCGGAAGCAGGACCCCGCAGGCGAATTCAACAACCGGAGACGGCGCGAGAATGAGGTGAAGAAAGAGGAGGCGGCGAAACGGAGGGAGGAATTCCGCCGGCGCAAGATGGAGGACGATTTCAATTCGGAAACCGATCCTGAAAAAAAGATTGCGAACCGTCGCCAGTTGATCGAGGAGGAGAAGGCGAAGCAGGCGGAGCTTCAGAAATCGATTGACGGCACAAAGGCGGAAATGGACGCCCGCACTGAAGCAAATGACGTTCCCGGACGCAATGAGGCGGAGCGGAGACTGCTGGCGCTTCAGGAGAAGATGGACGGTTCCCGGGAGACCGTTCACGGGCTGGAACAGCAGATTGCGGGTGTACAGGGCGGGCAGGGCATACAGGACGGGCAGGGAATGTCCGGTGGTTCTGCGCCTGTGTCTCCGGCGGCGAATTCCGGGGGGATGGAGAATCCGCGTTTACAGGAATTGGCATGTTTCAATCCCGCTCTTCCCGTATTTCAGCAGAATGCGGGCGAGTTGATGCGGCAGGCAGGAGCGCTTTCGATGACGGGAGGTTCCATGAACGGAGCCTTTTCCAGTGCGGCTCTGAATGGGGATGGGCAGTGGAACTGTCTCTTATACAC
>DXVA01000299.1 GCA_019408975.1 Lentisphaeria bacterium
TTCGTGCAGGACTTTCAGTCCTGCTTTTTAACATCATAATTCATGAGACGCTCAATGGAAAACACAGAGAAATTTACAGGCAAGGCGGATGTCTACGCGAAATACCGTCCGGGGTATCCGGCGGAACTTTTTGAACATCTGTATCAGAAGTATTCCCTGAACGCCTCTTCCGTGATTGCGGATATCGGTTCCGGGACAGGCATTTTTACAAGGGAACTTCTGAAATCCGGCATGAAAGTCAAAGCTGTGGAGCCCAATGCTGATATGCGGCTCATGGCGGAAAAACAGCTGAATTCCTGTCCGAATTTCGAATCGGTCAACGGTTCCGCCGAACATACGACGCTGTCTGACGGAAGTATCGACCTTGTCACTGCGGCGCAGGCATTCCACTGGTTCGATCCCTGCCTTTTCCGTAAAGAGTGTACAAGAATTCTGAAAAAGGGCCGTTTTGTCGTGCTGGTCTGGAACCACCGGGTCGATTCCGCACCTCTGATGGAGGAAAATGCGGAAGTCTGCCGGAAGTTCTGTGCCGATTTTCACGGCTTTTCCGGTTCGCGGACCCGAGACCCCGCACCGTTCCGCGTATTTTTCCGCAGCGGCAGATATGAAGAACTGGCATTTCCCCACGATCTCCCGCTTGATCTGGATGCATTCGTCGGACGCAATCTTTCCGCATCATATGCTCCCCAGAGAGGATCGGAACGGTATTCCCTGTTCATTGAGGCGCTTGCGGAACTGTTCGGAAAGTATGAACGCGGGGGCAGGGTGCTGATGCCCAATATCACGAGAAGTTACGCCGGGCAGGTTTGAAATATTATGATCCTGATGTATATTTCCGATTGATATGACCGGCGTTTTCCACCGGGGACAGGAGCTGTAAGAATGAAAATCATCGACGCGCACATGCACTTTTCCGACAATCCGGGATTCTGTCAGGTTGCACTCGCCGCAAAGCACGAAAATACATCCGGGCATCTGGTACAGGCATTCAAGGAAAACAACATCGTCCTCGGCATCGCCATGGGGACCCGCAGCCGGAAAGAGGACCCGGAAATCTGTTATCCGGGTATTATCGACCTTGCCGGAGAGTTTGACGAAAAAGATTATAACCAGCCGTCCTGCATTGCCTATTGCGCCGGGGTCAACGGAACGAAGCTGAACCCGGGAAAAATGGAGGCGACACTTGAGGAGTATGAGAAACTGCTCCGTACAAAACAGTGTGTCGGGATCAAGCTTTACCCGGGATATGAATCAATTTATCCGGGCGACAAACGGAACTATCCGTTTTATGAGCTGGCGCGCAAATACGATGTGCCGGTGGTCTTTCATTCCGGCGATACGGCTTCGTCGCGGGGCCTTTTGAAATATTCCCATCCGCTTGAAGTGGATGAAGTCGCCGTTGCGTTTCCGGATGTCCGTTTCGTCATTGCCCATTACGGAAGTCCGTGGATCGTTGACGCTACGGAGGTCGCAATCAAGAACGACAATGTGTTCATTGACCTTTCCGGGCTTGCCGAAGGCTATTTCACCGCAGAGGAATACTGCCGGAAGAACCGTGGTTATCTGGAGCACCTCAAAACGTGGATGGCTTATATGGACGACTACGGCAAACTGATGTATGGTTCCGACTGGCCGCTGATTCACATTTCCTCTTATATCGGAGTGATCAGGAGCATCATTCCGGAAGAGCATCAGGAAAAGGTGTTTTTCGGGAATGCGCTCCGCGTATTTCCCAAACTGAACGCATTGCTTTGAAGAACCGCTGAGACGCCCGGGCGCAGGAACAAGACCTGTTCTCCGGTTTCCCTCTGTCCGGTCAGGAGCGCCGCGCCGTCCTGCGGAAACCGGAATATTTTCCGGAATATTTTTTCCGCCCTCTTGACAAATCGTCGTTTGTCTGCTAAAATAAAACTAAACAGTTGGTTTTATTTAACGGAAAGGAGATGCCATGAATTATCCGGAACGTATTGCCGGTGTAACGGAACTGGAAGACCTTCTGTCGGCGCCGACGGAGGGACTGACAGAAATGATGAAGCGGATCGACGGGGACATCATGATCCTCGGAATCGCAGGGAAAATGGGCGTCACAATGGGGCGTCAGGCTGTCAATGCGATCAAGGCGGCGGGTGTTTCAAAAAGAGTGATCGGCGTATCCCGTTTCTCCAGGAGAGAAGAACGGGAGAAGCTTGAGGGCTGGGGAATCGAAACGATAGCCTGCGATCTTCTGGATCAGGATGCCGTGAAATCTCTGCCGCAGGCGAAGAATATCGTGTTCATGGCGGGGCGCAAATTCGGGACGGAGGGGAGCGAGGCGCAGACGTGGGCGATGAATATTCTGGCTCCCTCCTATATCGGCGCTCATTTCCGAGGCAGCAGGATCGTCGCGTTTTCCACCGGATGCGTTTATCCGCTGGTCGGTATTGCCTCCTGCGGATGTACGGAGGAGGTGACGCCGGAGCCTGTGGGCGAATATTCGCAGTCCTGCCTCGGACGCGAGCGCATTTTTCAGTATTGCTCGCAGAAGTACGGGACGAAAATTCTGTTGTTCCGCCTGAATTACGCGATCGACCTGCGTTACGGCGTACTGCATGATATCGCGCGGAACATCTGGGAGGGCAGGCCCGTGGATAATACGGTCGGTTACTTCAATGTAATCTGGCAGGGCGACGCGAATTCCAATGCCCTGCGTTCGCTTGAGCTCTGCGATTCGCCTGCGGCGGTCCTGAATGTGACCGGGCCCGAAACAGCTTCCGTGGAAAAGACGGCGCTTCAGCTTGGCGCCCTGATGGAAAAGGAGGTCGTTTTCAAAGGCGTTCCGGGAGAACTCTGCTACCTGAACAACTCCGCGCAAATGTGCCGCCGTTTCGGATATCCGAACGTTTCACTGGAGCAAATGATCCGCTGGCAGGCGGACTGGACCCGGAGCGGCGGCATTTCCATCGGCAAACCCACTCACTTTGAAGTCAACAACGGGAAGTTCTGAGATGAAGACGATTGCAGATATCGACAGTTCGGTTTTGAGTTCGGTCAGACGCGGAACCGTGATTCCGGCACAGCCTCTGGCGCTGGATGAGAACCGCGCCTTTTCCGCGAAACACCAGCGTGCGCTCTGCCGCTATTACATTGACGCCGGAGCCGGAGGGATTGCCGTCGGAGTCCACTCCACCCAGTTTGAAATCCGTAAAAAAGAGATCGGGTTGTTTGAACCTGTTCTGAAAGAGACTTCGCGCTTCATTGACGAATGGTGCGCAGTGCGCGGGCGCCGGATTTTGAAAGTAGCCGGCATCTGCGGGAGGACGGAACAGGCGCTTTACGAGGCGGATTTTGCCGCCGGGAACGGATATGACGCCGGGCTTCTGAGCCTGGGGGCTTTTGCCGGAGATTCGATTGAGGCGATGCTGGAACATTGCCGTGCAGTCGCTAAGGTGATTCCTGTGATCGGTTTTTATCTCCAGCCGGGTGTCGGCGGACGCATTCTGCCTTTTGAGTTCTGGAAGGAGTTTGCACAGATCGGCAACGTGTTGGCGATCAAGATGGCGCCGTTCAACCGCTACTGCACACTGGATGTCGTGCGCGCGGTTGCGGAATCCGGACGCGATATCACGCTTTATACCGGAAATGACGACAATATCGTGATCGATCTCCTGAGCGAGTATGACGTTTCCGGCAGAAAGATGCGTATCAAAGGCGGTCTGCTCGGACACTGGTGCTGCTGGACGAAGAAAGCCGTGGAACTGCTGGACGAAATTCACTCGGTCATTGAAAGCGGCGCCTCCGTTCCGGCGGAACTGCTGACGCGCAATATTCAGGTGACGGACTGCAATGCGGCGTTTTTTGACCCACAGCACGGATTCGCCGGATGCATCCCCGGAATTCATGAGGTGCTTCACCGTCAGGGGCTTCTGCCCGGAATCTGGTGCCTGAACCCGGCGGAGACGCTTTCCCCGGGGCAGGCAGAGGAGATTACACGGGTGCATGAGGCATATCCGCATCTGAATGACGATGCTTTTGTGGAAGCGAACCTTGAAAAATGGCTCAATGACTGATATGGTACCCGGCTGACCGGGAAGGGCATATATGCAGCAGAGAGCGATTGAGACAAAGAAGAAGATACTGGAAGCCGCCGTTGCCGTCTTTGCGCGGAAAGGGCTGACCGGCGCCACGGTGGACGATATCGCGGAAGCCGGAGGCGTCAATAAACAACGGCTTTACGCTTACTATGGTTCCAAAATGGGACTGTTCGAGGCGGCTCTTCTGCATGTGTTCCAGCAGGTGGAACTGTTTTCCCGCTCCACGGTCAGGAAAGCCTCGGCTCATCCGGAGAAGCTGACGGAGATTCTGCTCAGGGGATTCATTGAAGTCCATGCCGCGCATCCGTATTTCTGGCGCCTGCTCTCCTGGGCGAATCTGGAGGGCGAGGAGTGCGTAAAGGCTCTGGATCAGGCGCGCAAAAGGGAGAACGAGGCTCTGCGCGTGATCTTTGAGCAGGCGATCGAAGACGGAGCGCTGAAAGAGATCCGTTTTGAAACATATCTCTTTACTCTGCTTGCCGTTTCCTATTTCTATTATTCAAACCGTCTGACGCTTGCCCATACGCTGGATGTGCGGCTGACCAGCAAAGAGTGGGGCAGGCGGCTCTGCGGTGATCTCAACCGGATTTTTTCCTCATGAACTGTATTTCAACAAGTGTCTTCGATATTTTCAAGATAGGTCCCGGTCCTTCCAGTTCGCATACGATCGGGCCGATGCGCGCCGGCGCGGATTTTCTGGCGCGCCTGGCTGAGCTGCCTGCCGGAAAGCTGGAACAGGCGCATCATATTGAGGTGGAGCTGTTCGGTTCTCTGGCGTTGACGGGGAGAGGGCATGGGACAGACCGTGCCGCCGCTGCCGGGCTCCTCGGTGAACTGCCGGAATCATGCGATGTGGAGCGTCTTGCCGCGCTGTTTTCCGATCCGGCTGAGACTTATACGGCTTCCTTTGCCGGAAAGACGGCGTCTTTTACGAAGAAATCAGTCCGCTTCAATACGGGAAAACATGATCATCCTTACAGCAACGCGCTTGCGTTCCGTCTTTTTTCGGAGACGGATGAACTGCTCGCCGAAGAAATTTATTATTCCGTCGGCGGCGGTTTTATTCAACGGGAGGGGGAGCCGCCGAAAGAGGTGAATGCGGTTCCTTACCGTTATAAAAACTGGGAGTCGTTCCGGCGCCTGATCGAAAAATACGGTTTGGCTCCGCTTCAGATCATTCTGGAAAATGAGACGGCGCTGACCGGAGCGAGCGAGCCGGAAATACGTCTGCGCCTTGCCCGTATCATTGACGCCATGTGTGATTCCGTACGGCGCGGGCTTCATGCCTCCGGCGTTCTGCCGGGACCGATCCGCCTTGAACGGCGCGCGGGCGAAGTCTACCGCAAAGCGATGTCGGCGGGAATGGACGATGCCCGTTTTCTGG
>DXVA01000003.1:0-11262 GCA_019408975.1 Lentisphaeria bacterium
ATTTTGCTGACAGTCTGTTCGTATCCGGGGAATAAGAAACATAGGTATAAAGTTCATGCCCGTAGTTTCCCGCGCTGCCGTCCAGGAAGCCCGCCGAGATATTTCCTTTGTGGATAAATCCCACAAGACATTGCGTCAAATCATATTTATTGAGGTGAGACCGATGGGAGAAATTGAAATTCTTTCCATTGCTGTCTGCAAACATGATCATCCGAGAGCTGTTCCTGATTGAACCGAGCTTGGCAGTCACCGCATCCCCCAGAGGATCATACATGACGGCAGCATTGCCCTCATAATTCGTATAAAAATTCTGGATATGCTGAGGATAAGGCAGTTCTGTATTGGAAGGACAGTAAAAAATCTTCATATCCTTCGCCTGCGCGTCCGCAGCCGCCCAAGAGTGCTTCACAGGCAGTTTTCTATAATCATTAAGCAACTGCCCCCAAACAATATAAGCACCACTTTTATGAGATACACGAAGCGGCAAAACATAGTCGTTGTAGTCGGAGCTGTAAAAGTTTGCAAACTGGAGTATCTGCTTGAGTGAATTAATGCAGACTATTTGCCGTGCCTTTTCCTTTGCCGTATTCAAAGCCGGCAACAGCATCGCCGCTAGAATAGCGATAATCGATATAACTATTAAAAGCTCAATCAATGTAAAAATCCTTTTAGTTCCCATTATTTTTTCTCCTTGCTTGTTTTATATTCTATTGTTGATTTGCCTGTGATTAATGGCGCATGAAGTTTTTTTCTCTGCAAAGCAGAAACAGGCACTCCGTCGGAAATCAGGCGGCATGCATCGCGGACGGCATCCCGGGCAAGCTCAAACATCGGAACACGGACGTAAGTCAGGGACGGAATCAATCCCTGAAAAGTAAATCCGGTCGCAATTGCCACTATTTTCAGATCCCTTCCGATTTGAATTCCAAGCTCGGTGCATACTTCATACATGACCGGGACACTGTCCGTATGGTTATAAAAAATAAAATCAGGATATCCCAGCCTCAATGTTTCAGATAAACACTGCACCGGATCGGCATAGGTTTCGATTCTTACCTGAAAATGATCAGGTGTCTCCAATCCGAGTTTACGGCAAGCGTCCAGAAACCGATGCGTTCGCTCATCATAAAAGTTCCGTAGATTTTTTTTTGCAGAAGACTCTTTCACATCAATATAGGAAATGGTCCCGACTGTTTTACAACCGCACTCTTTCGCATGTGTGGCGAGATCACTCAGTGCAGCCTCCCGGTCATAATCAATATCAAGCAGTCCGGGAATCGCTTCTCTTGTGGCGGGGACGCGGAAAACCGGCATCTCCTGCGCCATTTTTAACTGGAGGTCAAGCAGCTGTTCCCCCGCAAACACCAATGCATGATACCTGCCGAGCCGTTTTACCTGACGGAGCATCTGAAGCAGTTCCATATCCTTGTCTACATAAATGAAGTCAACCTGCGCTCCATACTTCTGCGCACCGGAAAGCAGTCCACGGTAAATCTCGGAGGACAGTGCCCAGTTTTCCGGCGGCAGTATTTTTTGCGATATTTCAGCTTCAGGAAATACAAATGCCATTTTCACGGCACTCTTTTCCTTTGCAAACTGGTCATTCACAAAAATGCCGCTCGCCGGAACAGATACGACGAAACCATCCGACTCCAGCTGCTTCAAGGCACGCTGGACCGTCAGGCTGCTTACCTTGAACTCCGCAGAAATCTTCCGCACACTGTCGATCTTGCGGCCGGGCGTATAGTAAGCCGTTTCAATCCGCTGCTGAAGAATCCGCTTCAACTGCTGCGGTAAAGCCACGGAACTCTCTTTGTCCAAAATATCCGGCATGATTCCCTTCTCTGTACCATTCATCTGTCTTATACTGTATCACTACAGTTATATATTATAAACATTTTTCCGGTTTTGTCAATAGAGAAATCGCAAGAAAAATGATTTTTTCCGGAAATCGTCATAATGGATACTTCTGCCGGGAAGCAGAAGCTTTACAGAAAAAAGGGCGGATAAGGGTTCCGGCGCTTTCCCAGAGTTTTACAGGCTTATCATAATGGGTACAGCCGCCGGAAAACAGAAAGAAATGCCGGAGCTTCTTCTATTTTGTAACGACGGTATTCTCTTTTGCCAATTCGATAACGCTTTCCGTATCTTTTTTCGGCTTGCTGCGGGTGAGCCAGCCGGAACGGTGAATCGTCAGAATCGAATAAGGACCGATCCAGGAAAGCGACAGAAAGTTGAAAATCCCGTAGACATAAGACCACAAGGCGTCTTTCTTGCTGTATTTGCTGGCATAGACAAATGCCGGCAGAGTGGACCAGATCAATGTCGCCATGATCGAAGCATAAAGGAAAGTCAGCGGAGAAACCACCAGGCAATAGACCGTCGATGCGACAAACAGCATCGGCGTCAAAGTCCACAAGGTCTGCATGACCAGGTTGATCTGCATCCCCAGAAGATCCTCATCCGTAAAATCAATACGCTTGAAAGCGAATTTAAACATTTCAAGATTCTCCCGCACATTGCTCCGGGACCAGCGTATAAACATTTTACACAGTCCTCCGTAGCACTTCGGAACCTCCGTATAAACAAAAGCGCTCTTCTGAAAAACGACATGATACCCTTCGCGCAGAATGATGTTCGAGATGGCGCGATCCTCTCCGATATTGGCGGGACGTCCCATGAATTTCTGGTTGACCCACTCCTCCATGAACGGCATGACAACACTTCTGCGATACGCGCTCAACGCTCCCGGAGTGCAGAATACGGAATGGATCATGCTCTGCGCGGAACGCAGAAACTCAAAACTGAAGACAAAGTTCACGTCCAGCATTCTGGGGATAATCCCATCGGAAAAATTAAGGACCCGGATATTCCCGGCGACGCCTCCTGTTTTCGGATGGCCGATAAAAGGCGCAACGATCTTCCGAACCGTATCCGGCAGAACGATCGAGTCACTGTCAATCGTCACGACAATTTCCGCCTGCGAACTCAGGAATCCCTGATAAAGGGCATTGCGCTTTCCGGCATTCTGCCTTAAATTGACGGCTTTGATTCTGTTGTTTGACGATTTGACGGACTTGCTGATCCAGTCCCATGTATCGTCACAACTTCCGTCATTAACTGCAATGATCTCCATTTTTGACGGAGGATAATCGCTTTTCAGCAGGCTGTCCAAAGTCAAAACGACTTGCTTTCCCTCATTATATGCCGGAACAATGACGGCGCAATGCGGCAGTTGATCATCCGTCACTTCATCAAACGGACGATAATGGAAAGCAAGAATGATCTGCCACGCAAAATAAAAAAGATTTCCGGCGAGCAGAATAAAACTGAAAATCAGGACATAAAGATCCAGTGCCTGAAGTCCGGAAACAAACGATTCGATCCATCCCGTCAAGGTCAGGGAGGCAATGACGGCAAGAACCGTCAGGGCGGTCAGCATTCTGACGGTATTGTTCAGTTCAATTTTTCCGGTAATCTCCTCCGTGTCTTTTCCGGCGGACTCAATATAGTGTTCCAGTCTGTCCGCCCACCGCTGAAGTATTTCAATCAGCTTACGGATAGAAACCAGAATAAAAAGCAGTAACAAATGTCTTTTCTTTTGACTTTTCGCCATTTTTACACATCCGCAGTTTCCCATTATATACATAAAAGAGAATAATATAGCATGAAAGAGGCAGGAAACAAGCCTCCGCCTGTTTTTCACGGTTAAATTTTTCTGATATCATGTACCCGTTGAAAACAGATGCATCTGCCGGAATTCTCCGGTAATCCCGACAGCTTCTCATATTGTAAAAAAATCAGATTTATATCAAATAGGGGGTTGACAATTAAAAAAAACTGAATATAATTAATAGTATCAAATAGTATCGAGAAAGAGGCTAAAGAAAACAGTGGACTCCGGTATATTCAAAAAAGACAAACTTTATGCAGAGCTGAGGCAGGGAATCATTTCGGGGAAATACGCTCCGGGGGCACGGCTTCCGAAGGAGTTGGAGTTCAGCCGGATGCTGGGAGTAGCAAAAGTCACTCTGCGTTCGGCACTGGAACGCCTTGAAGCGGAAAAACTGATTGTTCGTTTGCCGCGGAAAGGAACTTTCATTCGCGGGGATAAAAAACCGAATCTGATTCTGATCGGAACCATCAGGAAAAATACTGTGGAACTGCCGCACAACTATATTATCCCCGGAATCAGTGCGGAGGCATCTGAAATGGGGTATCGGACGGAGCAGTGTTTCGTCGAATACCTGCGGGAACTGAAGCCAGAAAAGGCACTTAGAGTTCTTCGGGACAAAAATCTGTGCGGTGTCCTTCTGGTAGTCTCAAATCTGAACGGAAATGAACCGGAGCTGGGCATCCTGAGACAGTTGAATCTTCCGGTTATCATTGTTCACGGCGATGAACAAGACAAGATTGCCGGCTTCCCCTTGCTGTTTTCCGACATCCGCAAGTCCTGGAAGGCTGGTTTGGAGTATCTGGCGCGAAAAGGATACCGGAACGTAAGACTCCTGATGATGAAAGGCAGAAACCGGGGATGGACTCCGGAAGAAAACCGCAAATTATTCCGGGAATTAGGGTTGGAAAACACCGGACGCCTAGTCTATGAAGCAGATCTGAATCAGGATTCCGTCCGCAGGGCAATGGATGAAATGCTTCCCGAATGCAATGCGCAGACCGCGATTTACTGTTATTCCGATTTTTATGCAATGGAGGCAATGAAATATCTTCAGGAAAGAAAGATCCGGATTCCGGAAGAACTCGCGGTCATGGGATACTGCGGCTACCCCGGCGACACATTGCTGGACCCGCCGCTTTCCACCGTTGACCTGGAATATGCGGATATTGGGCGGATGGCTGTCCGCCTGCTGACATCGCCGTCCTGGCCGGAATCCCCGGAACATTCACTTCTGGCAACTCCCTACCGGGTTATAGAACGGGAATCCACATTCTGCAATCAATATCATTCAAACAACATATCGGAGGCATTATGAAAGACAAAAGGAATGAAAAATTCACCTTGATAGAATTGCTCATTGTTGTAGCAATAATAGCAATTTTAGCAGCTCTTCTTCTCCCGGCATTGAATCAGGCGCGAAAACGGGCCTATACCGCGGCCTGCATATCAAACCTGAAGCAGCTCGGTACCGGCATGATGAATTATACTGGTGACTTTCAAGATTATTTTGTACCTGCTGCATCATTTGGTCTGAAATTCGGGGAAAGGGATGACAACTGGGTTCGCAGAATGATCAGATTCGGCTATATTACCGGTAATATCCTGATTTGTCCGGGAAGAAATCACGGTTTGGAAAACAGTTTCAACAGAACGTGCAGGGAATCCCTGCGTTCCATGACTTCCACCAGCACTCTGGATTTTACTTCTTATGCCGCCGATTCCCCGGAATACGGCTACAACCACTATTTTATCGGTCTGAATCGTGCGAAATATACCGGCGGCGGAACAGACGAACCTGCCAAGGTGCAGTTGATCAAAAATCCATCCAGAAAAATATTAAATGCGGATGTTCAAGCATATCAGAGTGGTTCCGTTGCAGGTGTCAAATCAGCTCTGATTTTCTATAATTTGGTATCCACATCTGAAAACCTGGGGTACCTTTCTCCACGTCACGGGGGATCGTGCAACACTCTTTTTGCAGCAGGAAACGTCTCCGCTCTTAAAGCACCATGTGAAGGTCTCCGGGGAATGGACTATCTCCATCGCAATATTGCAAAAGGAGCAAATACATCGGGCAATATGTGGACTCGCGGAGATAAGGTTAACTGGTAAGAATGCACAAAAACAATTCAAATATAAAACATACAGGAGAAATTTATGAAATTTTTACTGTCCGGGCTGTTCATCACACTTGCTGTCTCATTATCCGCTGCCGAACCTGCCTATTATTGGGACTTTGACAGCACCAATCCGAAAACAGGAATACCCGTCGGCAACAATGGAATCCATTATTACAATGCTCTAATTATCAAGAACGGAGGAGTCAACGGTACAAACGGAGTTCTCTGCAATGGTAAAAGACGCAATCAGATTGTCCTGCCTCTTGACTGCAAAGAATGGACGGTCGAATTAAAGTTCAAGCTTAATCATGGAGACTCAACTGTTCCCCGGTATCTTTTTGCATACGAATATAACTCGTGGAACTGCGCCCGTTTTCTTCTTTTTATCGACAGAAACGGAAAGCTGACCGGAGATTTCCGCAGGGTGAAAATGCCGGAAAAAACAATTGCAAAACAATTCACATTTTCTTCGGAAAAACGTTCCTGGCAGCCGGGAAAATGGTACACCGTCCGCGTTGCATCGAAATCAGGCGGCCCCGCCAGAATCTGGCTGGACGGAGAAATGGTTGCCGGCAAAAACAATGCGCTTGCGCTTTCCGATTTGAACGACGGAAAAAATTATAAATGGTACCCGCAGGTATCATTGGGCTGCAATCCGCGGGATCCGTCGAAAGCGGAATTACCGCTTCTCGGCATTGTGGATGACCTGAAAATCTGGAAAACTTACGAAGAACCGCTCACCTCCTCCATCCTCACCGGAAACAATGAGGCGCAGAATTACGTCATGATCACCGAAAAGAAAAAAGAATGGAGTACGCCTTTCCAGATTCTGGACCGGGAAACAGGTCGCGCCGGAAACTATCACAAAGCAGAAGATAAATTTGTGAAACATGCCTCGCAAGCGGCACTTAAATATAAAAACGGCATTCTCCATGTCTATTTTCAATGTCCCGTTCCCAAGGATATGAAAATAGAATCCGGGACCGGAGAGTCCCTGTGGAAGGAGTGTGTAGAATTCTTTTTCCGTCCCGATATCAAATCACCGGTTTATTATCAGTTTGCTGCCGGAGCCAATGGAAAATTCGAGGCAATGCGTTTCTCTGCAACGAACAATCTGGACAAGACATTTCAGAGCAAGGCCATCTGCAATGTCTCACATAACGGCAACGGCTACTCCGTTGAAATGCAGATCCCCGCTTCGGAAATCAAACTGGACAAATTTGAGCCGGGAATGACGGCTTCCGGCAATTTCACACGGACAGGTGCATCCTGCGGCGGACTTTCCACATGGGCGCCGGTCGGTTCCATTTTCCATAATCCGGAACGGTTCGGTAAACTGATCTTCGGCTCCCGTCAGGCGTATTTTTTCCGGCGGATTGCACAACTGAAAAAAGAGCTTGCAGGTCAGAATTCAACAGGAGAGTCAAAAACGGCAATGGAAAAACAACTTGTCGAAACGGAAAAACTCAACAATACCTCCGGCAACAATCCAGCCTGTTTCACAAAACTTGAAAATCAGCTGGAATATCTCCGGAAATCCGTGGCAGCCATGCGCCTTGCAGGATGCTCCACGCTGATTTGGAAGCCGGATGTCTGGGGAAATGACATTGAAATTTCCATGGTTTCACGCCCACTGGAAAAGATCAGTCTCACTTCCGCAAGAAACAGCAGAGTTCTCTATGGATTCGCCGTGTCCAACCTCACCGACAAATCGTTTCTCGGGCAGATCAAACTTTTTCCGGGAGAATATCCCTCCAGAACAAATGAAAATTCCTTTTCGTATGATTCGGCTTTCCATGAACTTTTCAGCAATGCCAGAATACAAGAAGGAATTCCTCAGGCGACCGCTTCCGACACTATTCTTTATGACGCCATGGCACCCCTGCCTCTGAATACACTGCTCCGGATTCCTCCGAAAACCACTGTACCGCTTTGGCTGGAACTCTCCACCGCCGACCTGCCGGCGGGAAATTACACAGGAACTCTCGTACTGAAACCCGCTTATCGGGGGTTTGTTCTGGAAAAAGTGCCTTTCGAACTTGAAGTGCTGTCGCCTGACCTCGGAAAAGTATTTGTCAGAAATTTCAATTACACTTATCTTGAACGTCCCTACACATTTCATGAAACTCTTTGGAAAAATGAAATTTCTCCGTTGACCCGTTTTCTGGCAAATCATGGAATTAACTTCATGGCTTCTTTCGGCGTCGCATCGCCGAAGACCGACGCCGATGGCAATATCGGTCCCGTTGATTTTACCCTGATCGACAGAGTGTTTGACGGTTTGATCGCTTCCGGTGTTCCTGCCAATGAACTTTCCGCCTGTTTCTATCTTGCGTGGGAACACAATTGGGCACGTCTGTATCACCGCGAACCATCCTC
The DNA here is from genome assembly GCA_019408975.1 of Lentisphaeria bacterium. Lineage (GTDB taxonomy): Bacteria > Verrucomicrobiota > Lentisphaeria > Victivallales > UBA1829 > UBA11452. Next base: position 8,176 of record DXVA01000003.1, read on the forward strand.
CAGAGAGAAAGGGAAATCTCGGCCAGACGATAAGATTACTCCACCCTTCTGCGCTTTCGGCTCCCCCCAATGGGACAAAGCCGCAAAAACTTTTCTGAAGAAACTGGTTTCGCACATTCGGGAAAAATACAATCTGCCTCCGGAACGCATCGTATTCTATCCCATTGATGAACCCAGCGGAAAAATAGAAGACCCGAAATCCACAAATCATTTGGCATTCAAATTTGGAAAATTGATCAAGGAGGCTCTACCGGAATGCCGCATTATGGTCAATCCCAATTCCCGCAAACCGGACCAGGAATACTTAAAAGTCCTCAGACGTTACTGTGAACTGTTTGACATCATCGAACTTTATCGGCCGAAGTTAGTGACACCGGAAACAATCAAGATCGTCAAAGAAGCAAAACGCGAACTTTGGACTTACAACATTCTTCAGAAAGAAACAGCACCGGAAGTCTATCGACGAATTTACTGGGAAAATTTCCGTGACGGAGTGGATGACGTCGCCGCCTTCTGGCATATTGACCAGATGGCTGGAGGCGATGGATTCGACCCGTACGATTCCAACCGTTACAACAGACGGAACAGAACCGACTATGGCACCGTCTATACTGATTTCAATTTCGGCAAGATGCTCACCAGCCGCCGCATGGAAGCGCACTTTCAGGGACTTTACGACTATAAGGCGGCAAAACTTTGCCGTCAGCTGTTGAAACGGAAAGAAAATCCTGAAGCGCAAAAGAAACTGGATGAAATCGTAAATCGTGCAATTCAGGGAGACTGTGAAACCATGGCGGCATGCAGAGTGGAGCTGCTGCGTCTTGCTGAATCTCTTCAGGATAAGTAATTCGCAAATCCGTATTCCGGAATGAAAACTCAAGACTTTACAGGCGACACTGTCTTGAGTTTTTCGCCATTACCGGATTTGCAATGCTCGTTTTTCCTCATTTTTAAGATGTGTTGAGTTGAAATTGCCTGCATGATGAGTCATATTATGCGATGTTGCTGTAATTTAACTGACAGGATTGTTTTATGGCTAAAAACAGGACTCTTTTTCTGACGGATTACTGCCTGACCCCGCATGTCCATATCCCGAATGCGGGAATCTTGTGCGAAGAAAAAAAGATCATTGCCGTCGGAGGCGCTTCCGCGTTTTCTCTGGATGAACCCGGACTGCATGTCATCGACCTCACCGATACGTATGCAACCCCGGGATTCATCGACAGCCATATCCACGGCGGTGGCGGCTATGACACAGCAAAAGCCCTGGATCCCCATGCAGACATCAATATTCTCTGCCGCCATCTGGCGGCTCACGGCATTACCACTTTCCTCCCTACGCTGATGAGTTATTCGCGTGATGAGATGATCGCATTGACTGCAAAACTTGCCGAACTGGTTGAAGAAAGTTATGAAGGAGCCGACCCCTGCGCCATCAATCTGGAGGGGCCTTTCATCAATGTCAGGAAATGCGGTTCACAGAATCCCGAGGCAATCTGCCCGATTGACATGGGCTATGCGCGGGAACTGATCGCCGCAGGAAACGGCAGAATCAAACTTCTTACATTCGCACCGGAACTGAAAGACGCCGACAAACTTATTGAACTGCTGCTGGAAAACGGAGTGATCCCTTCCATGGGACACAGCATTGCAACTCCGGGCGAAGTTCTGCGGGCGATTGACGCAGGCGCGCGGCGGTGCACTCATCTCTACAACGGACTGCCGCCGCTGCATCACAGAATCTCCTCCATCACCGATGTTGTCCTGACGCATAACGATATCGCCGTCGAACTGATCGTCGACGGTGCGCACATTGACCCGCGCATGGTCGATATCACTGCGCGCGTCAAGCCGAACGACAAAATCATCGGTATCAGCAATGCGATCGAATTCGAGAATACGGACGGTTCCCGCTACCTCAAGAAAGAAGATGGGCTCGTCTATACCCGGAGCGGCGTCATCGCCGGCACAACCATGACACTGGAAACCGGCTGGGCGCATCTCAAGAATTATTCCAATATGCCGGACAATCTTGCCGCCGCCTGTTTCACAAGCAATCCGGCACAGGACCTCGGACTTATCACACGCGGCGAAATCCGTCCCGGAAAACGCGCCGATATCACCTTTTTCGACCTTGAGACAAACAATGTCCGCATGACGGTCTCAAACGGATCAATCGTATATAAAGCATCAGGAAAACCATGAAAAACACCTCACATCTCCCGTATATCCTGCTTGATTCGGGCAATTGCAGAAAACTGGAACAGGCAGGCGCATACCGTATCATACGCCCCGCGCTCAATGCCTTTTGGAAACCGACGCTTCCTGAAAGCGAATGGAACAGAATCGACGCCGAATTCAAGCGCGATTCCGGCGGTGGAGGCACATGGACCTGGAAAAACGGGCATCAGCCGAAAGACTGGACCGTTTCCTGGGGAGGGATCAATCTCTACATCAAGCCGACGCAGTTCGGGCATCTCGGATTTTTCGCGGAACAGGCAACCAACTGGGACTGGCTCCGTTCTTGCCTGAAACAGATGCCTCCCCACGCGAAAACGCTGAATCTGTTCGCTTATTCCGGCGGTGCAACGCTCGCCATGTCGTCTTCCGGTGCGGAGACCTGCCATCTGGACGCCTCCAACGGGATCATCGAATGGGCGAAGAAGAATCAGGCGCTTGCGGAAAATCCGGGCAGAATCCGCTGGATCTGCGATGATGCGATGAAATTTGTCGGACGTGAACAGCGGCGCGGCAATCAATACAACGGAATCGTGCTTGACCCGCCGAGTTTCGGGCGCGGCGCACAGGGACAGGTCTGGAAAATTGAAGAAGGCATTGAAAACATGCTTCAGAACTGCAAACAGATTCTGGACACGGGAAAGCCGTACTTCATCCTTTTGAGCTGTCATTCGCAGGGTTTTTCTCCCGTTTCTCTCGGGCGGTGCCTCGGGGAAGTGTTCCGCAAAGACGTCAATCTGATCGAAACCGGCGAAATGACCATACCGGAAAACAATACGGGACGTGTTCTCCCCGCAGGAATCTACGCCCGGATCTTCAAGAAGTAGCTATTCCCGGATCAGGGAAAGG
>DXVA01000003.1:11272-14153 GCA_019408975.1 Lentisphaeria bacterium
AAGGTCACTGACCTGCAAAGAATCGCCGGATTTCAGATAGCTTGTCGTAAGATACATTCCGGCATGTACAGCCGAAGAAAGGTGGATTACGCTCAAATCATGGAAAAATGGTGAAGGTGAAAGCGTCATGCAACATTCAGGTCAGAATCACCTGCACTCCCCACCAGAAAGAGTTTGCCGTCTCAGGACAGTAATATGAAAACAAAAAACCTGAAGCTCACAGAAATATACTGCAAACTTCAGGTTTTCCGGATTGAAATCAGCTCTTATCTTCTCTTGGAAGGAATATGTGCGGATTCACCGTGAACCGCATGTGCGGCTTCCATCATGGCTTCGCCGAGAGTCGGATGGGCATGAATCGCCTTGCCAAGCTCCTTTGCCGTGATCTCAAGATGAAGCGCGGGACATGCTTCCGCGATCAGATCCGTCGCATGGGGGCCGACAATATGGACGCCGAGAATCTGATCGGTTTTCGCATCCGCGATGATCTTGCAGAAACCGGTCGTTTCATTGATCGCCATCGCTTTGCCGAGAGCTGCAAACGGGAACTTGCCGACACGTGTCTCGATTCCCTCTTTATCGCACTGTTCCTGGCTCTTGCCGACGGAACCGATTTCAGGAGAAGTGAAGATACATCCCGGAACAAGGCTTCCGTCGAATGCGTTCTTTTTGCCGCAGGCGACATCCGCCGCGACAACGCCCATGGCGCTCGCCGCATGGGCAAGCTGCCACGACCCCGTCGCATCGCCGATCGCGAAAATGCCGGGGACATTGGTCCGGCAGGAGGAATCCACAGGAATCCAGCCGCGTTCGTTGGTCTTGACGCCGCTCGCGGCAATGTTCATTCCCTCAAGAGCGGGTTTGCGCCCGATGGAAACCAGCAGATAGTCTGCGGAAACCGTAAGGTCGCCGACTTTGCCGCTGACGCCTTTGTCATCCGCCTTGAGATCGCCGAGCGGCTTGCCGTTCATGATCTCAATTCCCATTTTCTGCATCTGGGATGCAACGACTTTGGAAGTTTCACGGTCGATGTTGGGCATGATGCTGTCGAGCATTTCCACGATCGTGACTTTGGTTCCGAGTTCGGCAAAGAGGCACGCAAACTCGCAGCCGATGACGCCGCCGCCGAGAATCAGCAGGGATTTCGGAATCTCTGGAATCGAAAGCAGTTCGGTAGAGGTAATGACCCTTTTGCCTTTCGGGATGAATCCGGGAACCAGTGTCTCGGAACCGCTGGCGATAATGATTTTGCCTGCGGTGATCTCCTCGGCTTCCTTTCCTTCGCCGTCAACGACTTTGACGGTCTTTCTGCCCGTGAATACGCCGTGTCCCTTGAAGACCGTAACACCCGCCGCTTTGAGCAGCGAGCCGATGCCCCCGCGCAGAGTTTTGATCACGGAATCCTTGCGTGCAAGCATGGCTTCCCAGTCGGGGGAGATCTCGCCTGATATTTTGACGCCGAATTCCATTGCATGGCGTGCCTTGTGATATACATCGACACCTGCAATCAGAGTCTTTGTCGGGATACACCCGATATTCAGACAGGTACCTCCGAGTTCCTTCCGTTCCACGAGCGCAGTTTTCGCACCGTTTTTCGCAGCTCTGATCGCCGCGACGTATCCGCCCGGACCGCCGCCGATCACCAATACATCGAATTCCTGCATGATTACATGCCTCCCTTTCATTGGTTAGGTTGTTATGCAAAATGTTTTTTTATCAGCTGATTGATCTTTTTGCGCACCGCGAGCATATTCTTTTCGCCGCGCGGATAGTTCGCCATGCTCATCTTCGAGTCCGGGGAAAGCCTGTCGAGCTCCTTCATGATCTTTTCCCGCGGCATTTTCGTTTCCAGCAGCTGAAGCGCGCGCTGATCCTGAAGTCCTTCCGTAAACACCTCATGGCGGATTGAATCCTCCGGCATTCCGTCTTTTCCGGGATACACAAGGAATGCATCGCCCGCAGGAAATGCGAATCCGCTGTCCGTGCACTTATAAGGATCGATCGGGTAACGGGAAAGCTGCGAGAAATAAAAATTGAAGCCCCAGTGGAGGAAACCTTCCACGCCGTAATAATACATCAATGTTCCCATAATACGGTTGCGTGAGGACGGCATATTGAGGAAACGGTTGCTGTAAGTCACGGTCGGCGCGCAGCAGTAATAGGTCCAGCGTTCCTTCATTCCCGCGGCGATGAACTCTTCCAGATGCGTTTCGGACGGCACCGGAATCGAAACAAGTCCTTTTTTATAGAAATCCACATTGGAAAGGGCATCCATGATCTTGAAGCCCTTCAAATGTTTGTGCAGGATGGCAGCAGCCTTGCCGTAAGACTCCAGATGTTCCAGAACCGGTTCATCGGAACAATGGAAATAGACCTTGTTCTGAAGTTTGTTTTTCTTGAGGTAAGCGGTGAATACAGGCAGGAATGCGTCAAGGAATTCCGTATATTCTTTAGAATCCGATTTCACATCCCAGCCGAAAATCCGTTTTTCCCTGCCGTCCGCCCTGGCAACGATCTTCGGAGCAAAACCCGCTCCCCACTGGGAGAACAGATGGGAAATCTCAAAATATTTGATGCCGCATTTCTTTGCAAGTGCAATCCAGCGGTCCAGTTTTTTGAAATCGAAAGAGTATTTCCCTTTTTTCAGGGTCACATCGACAAGCTGGACAGTCGGGCGCTCCGTTCCGGGTTTGGTATCCAGCGGCGGCGTAAAGACAGGAGTCAGAAGCAGGTTGACTCCGTGTTCCGCCGCATTCTTCATGAAGTTGCCGACGATGCGCCAGTATTCTTCGCTGAATACGTCGATGTTATAATATACGGCAAGGCAGTCCGTATGGAACCAGTGTGTATTGATGAGTTTCTGCGCGGGAAGCTGTACATC
>DXVA01000003.1:14163-44452 GCA_019408975.1 Lentisphaeria bacterium
CGGTAAATCCACAGAAAGTTTCACGTCGATTTTATATTTGCCCGGCTTGCAGTTTTTCGGGATATCGACCTTGAACCACAGAGAACGCCACTGGTTGTAAACAGCTTCGACAGCGTTGTCTTTCAATTCAGAAAGGACATCGGGATAAAGCCCGGGTTCCTTGGAAATGTAATCGTCATCGAAATTGATTCCGGTATATTCTGCGGGAACAAGATTCACGCGGCGCACCGAAATGAATTTTTTCAGTTCGGATTCAATTTCGATTCTGATTTCCAGGCGGTGGAAATTCACAGGGTTGTAGGCAAGCTGGAAAGAGAAAATCTCTCCGCGGAGAGCCATCCCGGAGTTGAAAGGTTCGGATGCCGGTTCCTGAGCCGGAAAAACCTTCACGAGAGAACTGCACCATTTTGTTTTGAGTTCCATGTTGTAAACTGCTCCATTTGTTGTTTTTATTTTTTACCGTTATAACGTATCAGCAGCATTGTAATGTCATCCGACTGCGGAGTCCCGTTCGCATGTTCGCGCACAATTCTGCGCACCGTATCCACCGTAGTCTTCAGATCCGTTCCCGGAACCGGGGGCGCCACAGACAAAGCAAGCGACAGCCGCCCTTCACCGAACAATTCATCCTCCGGATTCACCGCTTCGGTCACGCCGTCCGTATATGCAAACACCGAATCTCCGGGTTCCAGAATAAACTGCCCTTCAACATACACCCCATTCAGCGCCATTTCAAAAGGTCCAAGCGGAAAACCCGGCACCATTTTCAAAAAAGAGCCGTTTCCGTCGCGCCGGATGATCACCGGGGGGTTGTGCCCGCCGTTCGCATAAGTAACCATACCGGTCCGGCAGTCAAGGATTCCGCAGAAAACCGTAATGAACATGCAGGTGTCGTTTTCATCCGCAAGATAATTGTTGGACGAATGGAGAATCTCTGCCGGAGAAAGTCCGTTCAGGGCAAATCCACGCATCAGCGTCTTTGCCGTCGCCATGAACAGCGCGGCAGGAATTCCCTTGCCGGAAACATCCCCGACCGTAAAGAACAGGCGGTTCTCGTCAATGAATACAAAATCATACAGATCGCCGCCGACCTCTTTCGCAGGTTCCATCACGGCATAGACATCAACGTCGGCCCGCTCCGGAAACGGGGGAAACCTGCGCGGCAGCATGGACGTCTGGATTTCCGTGGCGGCTTTGAGGTCGGATTCGATCCGCTGTTTTTCACGTGCCGCATTGTTCAGGTTCCGGATATAATTCTTAAGATCGTGCGCCATCCGGTTGAAGGTATCGGAAAGTTCTTCGATCTCATCGCCGGTTTTCAGCTCCAGCTTCCAGTCCAGGTACCCGGCGCCGATTTTCTTTGCTCCTGCAATCAGCTGGTGAATCGGATTGCTTAAATGTTTCGCGAGCATGTAACCGATAAAAAGAATGATCGCAAGCATGAACAGCGAAAATCCCATGAAAATTCTGATGTTCATGGTGAGCGCCTCACTCATGAAATGTTCGGCTTTCAGCCTGTCGTCATGAATTTCCGCTTCAGTCTCAAAAGCCGGCTTCAGTGTTTCCGCCTCCGTCTGAATCAACGCAATACTCCAGGAACAGGCTTTGACCGGAGCATAGCCGACAATCTGTCTGACGCCGTTGACCGTAACCGTCGCGGTGCCCGCCTTCAACTCCAGCATTTTTCGGCAAAGAGCCTCCAGTTCCTTGTCCTTCATAAGAGAGGGCATCCTCGCCGACTGGTCCCAGTTGCCCGTGATCAATTCATGAATCCTGCCGCCGGCAATGAGTTCCCCTCTGGAATTAATCAGGAAGGAATGAGTTCCGCGCCTTGTCTGCGTCGAAATGAAATCCTGTGTAATGGATTTTACGCTGACATCCGCACCGATCACTCCCAGCAGTTTTTTATCTTTCCCGTACAGCGCCTTGCTGCATGTGATCGTAAGTTCATTCATGCGCGACGCCGACCAGTATGGCTGCGACCAGAAAAGATTCCCTTTTGCAGCCGCAGCCCCCATATACCATGCTCTCGTCCGCGGATCATAATCGCGTTTTGACGCAGCCCACGGATACCGGTAAATAACCCCCTTCTGCGTGCCGACATAAATCAAACGAATGCAGGGATCATTGAACTGGATGAACTTGAGAAGATTGTGAAGACGCGCCAATCCGGCAATTTCCGGCTGAACCTCTTTCAGACTCACGCCCGGCGCGAGGGAAAAGGAAGAAAAATCGCCGGCATTGCCGGGGTGGGCGGACGATTCCTCCGTAAAAAGAACGTGATCCGGAATATGGGACGGAGCATCGTTTCCGAAACGGCAGAAGCCTGCAAGGCTCTCCACCTGTGCGCCAATCCGGCTCAGGTTCAATCCTGTAATATAAGCCTGATCCTCGGCAAGCGCCTGAAGTTCCTCTTTCGCCTGCCGGATCAGCCCGCTTTTCGCATCGCTGACCGCAAGCATCCCCACCTGATTGCCGTACTTCATGGCAGTCTCCCCCATTCGCCGCATCTCGCGGATCGAATAAAAAGAAACGATCCCGAATGTCAGGATCGAAATCAGGAACAGCGCACTTAATATTTTTATCTGGATACTGAACTTCACAGCCTGCCCGCTTCATCTCTCCCCCGCTGCCGGCGGCTGCCGGCGGCGGAGAACGGTTTCCGACTCAAATGCCGAGGTTGGAAAGCATCATGCAGATGCCGTTGATCGCTTTGACGAGCTGCGGATGCGTAACCTCGAAATCACTTACGGCGTCTCGCAGTTCCGCCGCGGAAACATCTACTCTTTCAGAATCGGCGCCGCTTTCATCGGTCGCCGCCAGAGAAAGTTCTTCGGCATGTTTTGCGATATGCACCGCATCGTCATGATGTTCCCCGGCAATCTTGTCCAGTTCCTCCTTGAGTTCATCCACAAGGTCGAACAGTTTGTCTTTCCGGTCGTCCGGAAGATTTGCCTCGGCTATTTTTTCCCTGATGCGTTCAATTGTTCTGTCCGGCATTTTCTCTTCTCCCCTTACTTTCTCAGATCGCCCATGCTGATCGGCGTGAACGAACGTTTTGTTTTGGTCCGCAGTTCCGAATCCACCGAGAAATACTTCCACGCGTTGAATCCGAAGTCATGGGGAACGTAATTCGTCACCCATCTATGTGTCAACATAAACGATACTGTATAACTTTCAAATATCCATGGGCATTTTTCCATAAGAAGTTTCGACATTTTTTCATATTTTGCGGTTCTTTCCCCTGAATCAGGCATCGGACGGATCTCCTCATACATCCGGTCGAACTCCGCATCTTTGAAAAAAATGCGGTTGCAGCTGTCGCTGTTCGGACCGTAAAACAACTGGAGGAAATTCTCCGCATCGGGATAATCTCCAGTCCATGAAAGACGAAACAACTGGAACTGCCCCTGATTCAGTTTCTGGAAAAACCGCGAACGGTTGTTGAATTCAGGACGTACAACGATTCCGATTTTTTTCAGGTCTGCGGCAAGCAGTTCCGCAATCTGGCGGTAAAGCGTGCTGCTGCCCGCCTGATCAAAAGTCAGCTCAAGATTCCTTCCCGTTTCCGGATCAATGCCGTCAGGGTACCCCGCCTTTTCCATATACTCTTTCGCCAGCCCGACATTAAGTTTTCCGTAAGGGCTCTCATAATTCTTGAGCGCACCGTCGGCACCCGGGGGGACGGGGCCGTTTGCCGGAATCAGCCGTCCGTTCGAGGTGCGGCAGCGCAGGTCTTTGTCAAAAGCCAGGCTGATCGCCCGGCGGAGATTCACATTGGAGCCGAGCACGGGATCGGAAAAATTGAATCCGATGTAATTGGTCTGGAGGTCAGGCGCGGAAATCAGGCGGATGCCGCGTTTCCGCAACGCAGGGGAAAGTTCCATCTCATCATTTACCACAGCCTCGAAATTTTCACCGGAAAGACTACAGTAATCAAGTTCGCCCTGCAAAAACATCAGCCATGCGGCAAGCGGCTGTTTCACCAGGTAACACGTGATCTCATCCAGAAGCGGCAGTTCCCGTTTCCGGTCGGCGGGATTTTCCGCGGACGGCAGCAGCTCTTTCCGGTAATCCCCATAACGCTTCATCCGGATAATGAAGTCCTTGGTCCATTGCGTAACGGCAAAGGGACCGCTTCCCGCCGGGTGATCCGCAAAAGAATCCTTATAATATTCCACGGCTTTTCTTGAAACAGCCGAGAAATACGGAAGCGCCAGCGCATATGGAAAACGCGGGTCCGGTTTTTCAAGCTCAATTTCAAATGTAAGATCATCCAGAATGCGGATTCCCCGACAGCCTGCGTCGTAGGGCGCCATATCGTATTTCTCCGCCTGTGCCGTTTTTTCACGGAATCCGGCAATCCCTTTGATCCGGTCTCGAATCAGCCAGTAGCCGGTCGAACGGACCCGCGCATCTGCAAGCCGCAGAATCGAAAACGCCATATCCGCCGCTGTGATTTTCCGCGACTGCCGGTCGGGAAAACAGGGAGCCTCCTGAAAGTAAAGGTCATCACGCAGACGGCAGCGGAATATCCGCATATCGTCTGAAACGGACGGCATTTCAGCAAGCATGGAACACTCCAGCCGGTAAGGTCGCTCGCGGTAGGAATACTGAAGCGGAGTGTCATACAGCGCCCCTGCGATGGACTGGCTTGCCGTATCCGCCGCAAGTGCGGGGTCAAGCGATGTAATGCGCGTTCCGAGGGAAATCGAAAGCGTTCTGCCTTTATTCCCGTCCTCCTGCCTTCCACATGATGCGGAAAGGATCGCAATGCCGCCCAGCAATATAAGAAACAGTCTCCGTAACATAAAAAATCTTTCCGTGCGGCGCACGCAGAGTTTATTAAAAAAAAATTCTTCGTGCAGGACTTCCAGTCCTGCTTCGGTCCAGCTGAATAAGCTGGTCGCCGCAGGCGAAATCCCCGATACCCCGCGTGCTCTGCACCGGGGTTGTTTATTGACCGGCTTTCTGCAATTCCCCCCGGATCGCCAGAACGGCAGACGCCGCTTCCTCCGCGTTCCTCGTGATCCGTTCCCAATCTTTTGCGGCGATCAATTCCGGAGAGGCAATCCATGGAGCGCTTACGGCGACAACCTCCCTCCGGACAAGATAGCTTTTCATATTTTCAAGCGTAATCCCGCCCTTGACGAAAAACTCGATTCCAAGGTGCTGGAACGGTTCGCAAATCGCTTTCAGAACTTCCGCGCCCCCGCTCTGTTCCGCAGGGAAAAACTGAAATTCCGTGATTCCGCTGAGCATTGCCATCTGAATATTGGAAGCCGTACAGACACCGGGAGCGAATACAATCCGCCGCTTACTTGCCTCTTTGATCATTTCCGGCTCCGTACCGGGGGAAAATGCAAAGCGCGCACTGGAATCAATCGCTCGCACAAGCTGATCTTTGTTCAGAATGTTCCCCGCGCCGATAATGAAATCAGGCATCTCTTTTGCGATCCTGCGGATCGCCCGGCTGTGTGCGAAAGAACGGAACACAAGTTCCATGATGGGAAGCCCCCCCGCAACCAGCGCCTGCGCCGTCAGAAGCGCGTCTTCTTCCGTTTCCGCTTTCACAAAGGGAACGACCCCGAAATCTCTTAAATTGCTGAACATTGATAAATCCTTGCAAAATATAATGGATATTTTAAAATTATGGCGTAAATTACCATTTATCTTTATAAGATGATACTCAAATGCGCAGGAAACAAGTCGTATTCAGTATAAATTTTAATTTTTTTTGATGCAAGGAGGTATTATGAACGTCATGGTTCTGGGCGGCGGCGGACGCGAACACGCAATTTGCCGGGGGTTGAAACGCAGTCCCGAGGTAACGAAACTTTACTGCAGCCCCGGAAATCCGGGAATCGCACAGATCGCGGAATGTGTGGCGCTGCCCGCCGGCGATATTCAGGCGGTCGCGGATTTTGCGGTAAAACATCAGGTCGATCTCGTTGTCGTCGGCCCTGAACTCCCTCTCTGCCAGGGTGTCGCGGATGCCGTCCGCGGCAGGGGCATTCCTGTATTCGGTCCCTCAAAAGATGCCGCGCAGCTGGAGGGCAGCAAGGATTTCTCCAAAAAGTTCATGGTCAAATATGGCATTCCTACCGCCGCCTATGCAAGTTTCACGGACAAGGAAAGCGCTCTGGAATATGTCCGCAGGGAATATGAAGCAGGGCGCGGCGTTGTCGTCAAAGCGGATGGACTCGCCGCAGGAAAAGGCGTCATTGTCGCCTCCTGCCGGAAAGATGCGGAGAACGCGGTCGAGGAGTGCTTCGGCGGAGCGTTCGGAACAGCGGGAAGTGTCGTTGTCATTGAAGAACTCCTGATCGGCGAGGAGGCGTCGATTCTTGCACTTGCCGACGGCAAAACAGTAATCCCGCTGGTATCTTCGCAGGATCACAAGCGCCTGCTGGACGATGACAAGGGTCCCAATACCGGCGGAATGGGCGCCTACTCCCCTGCCCCCGTCGTTACGGATGCGCTGATGAAAGAGATTGATGAAAAAGTGCTCCGGCGTTTCCTCAAAGGTGTTCAGGAGGAAAAACTTGATTACCGCGGTATTATTTACGCAGGAATCATGGTTACGAAAGACGGCCCGAAAGTGCTTGAATTCAACGTCCGCTTCGGCGATCCTGAAACCGAGGCGATTCTCCCCAGGCTCGAAAGCAGTCTTGCCGATGTGCTCATGAAAACCGCGCAGGGCAAAGTTTCCGAGATCAATATGAAATGGAGCGAAAAGCCCTCCGTCTGTATCGTAATGGCTTCCGAAGGATATCCCGGGACACTTAAAAAGGGATTTGAAATCACGGGAATCGAAGATGCGGAAAAAGGCGGCGCGATTGTGTTTCATGCGGGAACAGACATCAAGGATGGCAAAATCGTCAATTCCGGGGGACGCGTCCTTGTCGTGACGGCAGACGGCGAGCAGGTGACGGACGCCATTGCAAAAGCTTATGAAGCGGTTGCGAAAATTCACTGGACGGGAGTTCAATACCGCCATGACATCGCAAAAAGAGCCGTAAACAGAAAATAACAGGGTGTTTTTAAAGAAAGTCCCTTGCATGTTTGCCGATGAGGATATAATTTATGCGTGCAAGCCAAAAAATAACAAAAGGAGTTTTATTATGCTGAGAAAAATCATGATTGCCGCGGTAGCCGCAGTTGTCGCACTGTCATTCACAGCCTGCTCTTCCCTTCAGGTTGCAACGACGCTGAACAATGAAAAAATCACAACCGCTGAAAATGCCACCAGCCTTGCACATATCAACGGAGAAATCTGGGGCATCTACCTGTTCAGCATTCCGCTGTTCACCGGAAGCAGCACACAGCCGGGAAGATGCGCAATCTTCACCGATACGGTTCAGGTTGACAACGCCGTCTCCATGGTGACGAAAAAGGCTCTCAACGATTTTGAAGCAACCACAGTAACGGATCTGACTTCCGAGAGATCCAGTACATGGATGTTCCCGTTCCTTGTGATCTGGTATAACAGTGTGCAGGTCAGCGGCAACGCGATCCGCTGATTGTTTTGAATTTTTCAGGGAGCCCTCTGAACAAGTCGGCTCCTTTTTTGTCATTTCATACGGAAAGTTTCCGTCAGACCAGGTTTGAGTTATGGTTCCGAAAGAGATAAAAGCCAGATATTCATGTAAGAGAAAAAGCGATTTCATGACGTATTTCGCAATTTATTTCTTTCTTCTTGTGGTGGTTTTTGAACTTTATCTGATCGTCTGGATGCCGATCCAGTTGAAAAAAGAGGACGTTCTCCAGAAGCATGTCGCAAAGGAAAATCTTGTGACACTGGTGGATACTCTCAGAAATGAGGCAGGAAAAATCGGCGGCGGAAACTCGTTGAACAATGGAGAAATTGAACTGGCAAGAAAAGTTCTTGATCTCTATGCATTGTATATCAGGGAATATCAGGATGCTCTGGAGCTTTCCCAGATCCTTGATCTTTACAAAATGCTCAACCGCTATCAGGCGATGATTGAACAGTGGAAAATAAAACAGTTTTCCTTCCACAAGGAAGCTGTTGATCTTCCCGCGGCATATCAGTATCTGGAAAAGAAAAATCATCTTTGATCTGACGGTTCGTCATATTTCAGTCAGATTTAATTTTAACTCAAAATATGACGAAAGTATTCCTTTTGACGGCGATAATTTTCGATAAATGACGGAGAACAATATTATGATGGAACTGATTAAGGAACGCCCGCTCGTATTTTTCGATCTGGAAGCGACAGGCGTGAATATACTCAATGACAGAATCGTGGAAATCTCTGTCGTCAAAATTTTCCCGGACGGCAGGCGTGAAGTGAAAACCCGCAGAATCAATCCGGAAATGCATATTCCGGAAGAGGCGTCCGCCATTCACGGCATTTACGACAAAGATGTGGAAAATGAACCGACGTTCCGTGCCATTTCCAAGAATTTCTTCATCTATCTGGAAGACTGTGACCTGGGAGGATACAACATCACCAAGTTTGATATCCCCATGCTCACACGGGAGTTTTCAAGGGTCGGGCTCACTTTCACCACGGCAAACCGCAGAATCATCGACGCTTACAATATTTTCTGCCGCATGGAGCCGAGAAATCTTTCCGCCGCATATAAGTTCTTCTGCGGCAAGGAAATGAAAGATGCGCACAGCGCCGAGGCGGATACCCTTGCAACGGTGGAAATTTTTGAAGGCGAAATCAGGCGTTATTCTCAGATGGCTAAAGAAGATTATCCTGAAGATATTGAAAAATGGCCTGAAACACTGGATGAATTCCATACATTCTGCAATCAGAGAATGATCGACAGCATTGACCCTGACGGGCGTTTCAAATGGAAAAACGGTGAAGCGGTGGTCGCATTCGGAAAGAATGCGGGCACTTCCCTGCGCCGTATCGCGATTGACAACCCCGACTTCCTGCGCTGGATCTTGAGGTCGGATTTCAGTATCGAAGTGAAAAATATCGCTTCCGATGCATTGAAAGGTATTTTTCCAGAGAAAGTGTAGTGGATTACCGCACTATGGATCATGATTATAAACATCTGCTGAGCCTCCTGGATGACGAGAATGAGCAGTCCGCCTCTCTTGCCATGGCAGAGCTGCTTGCACGTGATCAGAAGACTCTTGAACCGGTTCTCCGCAAACTGCAGGAGAGTTCCGATCCCCGTCTCCGCCGCCGGATTCATCAGCTCCAGTCCACAATCACGCTGCGGAGAAGGCGCAAGAGCCTCACACGCAATCTCTCTGAACGCAGCATTGATCTGCTGGAAGGGCTGATTCAGATTCATCTGCTCTGGTATGACAACGATGCCTACGATACGGTGAAGAAACAATGGGAAACTCTTGTGGAAGAGTCCAGAAAATACCATCCCGAAACACTGGAACAGCTCGCTTATTTCATGCGCAGACATTCCTTTGTATGTTCACACAGAGACGAAATGGAATCGGAATTTCTCTGCCTTGGAACGATTCTCGATGAAAATACCGGAGCGGATTTCATGCTTTGCGCGATTGCGTGCCTGCTTGCAGCCAGATGGGGATTGCGTGTTTTCATTACCCAGTCCGCGGAAACGGATTTTATCCTTGTGGATGAATTCGGCAATATTCTGGTCCCGGTCAATGACTGGGATTATATTCCGTTCGACGGCAAACAATATGCGTTTGAATTCTGGAATACGCAGATGCTCCTGCGCTATGCCACCGCTCTGCTGTTCACATGCGCCACAAGTTCGGACAGTTTCCGCTATGTATATACGATCGGAAGCTGTCTCTCCGGTGACGTCAGCTCGGACAATCTGGATTTCCTCCCCTATCCCTACGGAACAGATCAGAAGATCGAACCATAAAAATGCAGTATGTCTGTATAGACAATCCGGTTATCTCCAAAGTTACTGTAATTTTCCCTGTAAAGGAAAATTAACTTGCATTGCAGAAACAAATGAAAAGACAGCAAACTTCCGCATGGACAGTTTCAACGGAGATGTTGCAACTGAATCTGAAGTCGCCAGGGGGAGCTGCTGCATCATGCCATATGGAATCTCATTTGCCTCTGGCTATCACGTAAGTCGGAAGACCCGAAACATCGAATTTTTTCAGGACTTTCCTGATATCCGCATTCGCCATATCCGTGGCGTCGAACTCGACAACAATAAAGTTTTTGAGTTCATTCCGGACCGCCGGGTCTTTGAATGTCGTTTTTTCCATCGCTTTGCAGTTCTTGCACCATTCCGCGCGGAAATCAATGAAGACAAGACGTTTCGTTTTTCCAGATTCTCTTAACGCACTGAACAGGGAATCCATGCTTTTTTCAATATTCTTATGGCTTTCCGCAAGGGAAGTGTAAATCACGACACCAGTATATGCATAATAGAGTCCGACAATGATGATTACAACACCGAATACATATTTTACATATTTCATCCAGACCCCCGGTTTCGGCATAATTGAAAAACCTGCCGCCGCAATCGGCCACGGAAGCCCCATTCCGATACCGAGTACGAATGGAAGAATCAGACCGATATGCTCGCCGGAATTATACATTTTCGACGCCTGAAGCAGTGCCGCCACCACCACCGGCGCGACACAGGCGCCGGCAAGAAGCGCCGCAATGACTCCCATGACGAAAATACCGATGATCTTTGCACCGGACGGCATCTTGAAATTGGAACCGTAGCGCGAAAAATCAATCATGAAAACATCAAATAAAGAGAGTCCCAGCAGTACAAAAATCACCGCAACGACCGCATTGAACCACCATGTGGAATCAATGACGCCGAAACTCGATCCCGTCAATACCACGAACAACCCCAGAGCTCCATAGGCAAGCGCAATTCCAAGACCGTAAACCAGTCCTTTGGACATACTTGCAAGACGGTGTTCTTTTCCTGCATCCGCACCGATAATCGCAAGGTTAATCGGAATCATCGGAAGCACGCATGGCGTCAGATTCAAGGCAATACCGCCGATGAATGTCAAAATCAGGATCAGCAGGAAGCTCTTATCGGCAAAATTCAGGAACATTTCACTTTTTTCACCTTTGAGAAAAGGCAGAAACATATCACTTGCCATATAACCGGATTCGGTACGGACAATCTCAAAGGCGGGAATTTCCGAATTTGAATCCGCCGCATCCTGCACAATCTCCGCTTTTTTCTCTTTCAGCAGGGGAAGCGGGCTTTTGGTCAACTCAAGTTTTGAAAATGTATATTCCCTGCTTTCAGGGAAAAAACAGACAGGTTCGGAGTCTTTCGTCGCTTCCGAACAGCCCTGCCATGCGAGCTTGAGTTCAAGAGGAAATTTCTGCCCGCCGATCGCAAAAACCCATTGAAAATCGGATTTGCCGCGGTAGACATCATTTTTTCCGAATACCTTGTCTTCATAAGAAATACTGGCAGGTTTCCTGACCGGTTTCAACTCCGTTCCGTTGGAAAACAAGGTCACTTTCGTAGTATTTTCATACAGATGAAATCCTTTTTCCACTGAAACCGTAACAGCAAATTCGGATTCATTCATCATGTACGACCATTTGAATGCATCTTCCGAGTTCATGCCTGAAAGATTCAGGCAAAACAAAAACGCCAGACACAAAAAGACAGATACTTTCCGAATGATTCTCATCTTGATTTCCCCCTTGCTGTTAACTATGCCTCCGGATTTTTGACCGCATAAAACGGGTTGAAGTTCCATTCACCGAAGACATTTTCCATTATTTAAAAAATAGCTTCATGCAGGACTTTCAGTCCTGCCGCGTTCCAGCTGCGTAAGCTGGTCGCCGCAGGCGAAATCCCCGATAGTGCGTATGCTTGCATCGCGGTAGTTTATTTCTTTTTCTTTCCGGCTTTCAGTTCTTTCAGAAATTCCGCGATTTTATCCATTGCTTCCTTAATCCCATCCATGGAGGTTGCATAGGAACAGCGCACAAAACCTTCCCCGCATTCCCCGAATGCAGTTCCGGGGACCACAGCCACTTTCTTTTTCATAAGAAGCTCAGTTGCAAAATCTTTGGAAGACAAACCCGTAGATGAAATATTCGGGAATACATAAAAAGCTCCTTCAGGCAGGAAACATTTCAAGCCCATTTCATTCAGACGCTTCACGATCACATTGCGGCGGTCACGGTAGTCCGCTTTCATCGCAAGCATGTCCTTTTTACCGCTTCTCAAAGCTTCCAAAGCCGCTTCCTGCGCGGTAATCGAGGCGCAGAGCATGGAATATTGATGAATCTTCATCATCGCATCAATAATTTCCGCAGGCCCGCAGGCGTAACCGAGACGGAATCCGGTCATTGCGAATGCTTTTGAAAAACCATGCAGAAATACGGTGCGTTCCTTCATTCCCGGGAATGTGGCGATCGAGGGCGTCATTTCTCCATACGTCAGCTCCGTATAAATATGGTCGGCTAGCACAATCAGATTATGGCGCACTGCGATTTTTGCAATTTTTTCAGTCTGTTCATAAGTAAGCGTGGCACCGGTCGGGTTACACGGAAAATTCAACAGAATCGCTTTTGTTTTCGGTGTAATCGCCTTTTCAAGATCATCCGGATCAAGAGCGAAATCGTTCTTCTCGTATGTTTTGACAGCGACCGGGACACCGTGCGCCATACGGATCTCAGGCCCGTAGGAAACATAACACGGTTCATGGTAAATAATCTCATCGCCCGGACTCGTAATGGCGCGGATTACAAGGTCGAGTGCCTCGCTGACTCCGACCGTCACAATGCACTCGTGAACGGGATCATAATCCAGATCATAGTCACTGGACATGTAGTTGCAGATCGCTTTGCGCAAAGAAAGCAGTCCGAGGTTTGACGTATAATGTGTCTTTCCGCTCTCCAGCGAATAGATTGCGCTTTCGCGGATGTTCCACGGCGTTACGAAATCCGGTTCGCCGATTCCCAGTGAAATAACGTCATCCATGGAATTGACGAGTTCAAAAAAATCGCGTATCCCGCTTTTCGGCAACACGGCGATATGCGGAGCAATCAATGTTTTTTTCTTATTTTTTTCAACTTTATTGTTATGGCGTGATCTTGAGCCGTTCATGATCTTCTTCCTCCTGCATCAGCTTGCCTGATTCTTTATACTTCTTCAACAGAAAATGGGTCGATGTGGAAAGCACACCGTCGATTGTGGCGAGCCTGCTTGCAACAAACTGTGCCACGTCGTTCAGACTTTCACCCTTGATCTCCAGCTGGAGATCGAAATTTCCGCCCGACATCAGATAAAGAGCGGAAACCTGTGAAAACTTACTGAGTCTACGCGCGATTTTATCAAATCCGCCCTCACGCTCCGGACGGATCTTAACTTCTATGATAGCCTTTACGGCACTTTCAGGCAGTTCCGAGTCATCGAACACAGCTCGATAACCGATAATCACGTTTTCCGCTTCCAGCCTTCTGATTTCCGCCTGGACCTCTTTCACCGGAACATCAATTCTTTCGGAGATATCCTTCGCTGTAAGACGTCCATCCTCACCGAGAAGCCTGAGAATGTTTCTTCTCATTTCGTTTCTGTTCATTTGTATTCTCCGTTATGATACGTTAAAGGATTATAAATATGCCTCAAAAATTGAAAAATGCAAGACCGGAAAACAGCTGAATCGTTATGAGAAACAAAAAAATTCCTGCGGTCATCATCGGACTGTCTACAAGGTCAAACACTCCTCCGATACCGGGAATTGTATGTCCTGAGTCTTTGATCTTGCATGCGCGTTTGACTGCGGACTCCGCAAGATCGCCCGCCATGCCGAAGAAAAAGAACAGAATTCCCGTAATAACGGCATAAAGCGGAGTACTGATAAACGGAACCCAGTAATGAAAAGCAAGACACAATAAAATAGTAAACAGCAGTCCTCCGACAGCGCCTTCGTATGATTTTCCCGGACTGATCGACGGTATCATCTTATGATTTCCGCCTTTCAGAATTTTATTGGACAATGTTCCGGTCACATATGCTCCGATATCACCGATTTTCGTAGCCAGAACAAAAAATAAGAATACAACATTCCAGCTAAAATATCTGCTGGAAGCTCCCATGCAGTAAATACTGACGATCATGCAGATTGAAGGAACGGTAATGAAGAAAAGCGCAACTGTATTGAAAACTTTCTTCAATTTTATTTCAGAATTCCTGACAGAGAGAATCAGCAGCCAGGTAAAAACCGGCAGCAGCATGATTCCGACCAATAAAATCATCACCGGAATTATGGAAAAAGTTCCTCCGGAAAGAACAGAAAAAAACAGAATTAATTCCAAAAATACAATGAATGTATTTATAATGCAGACTCCGGCACTGTAAGTTTCCATGCCTATATTTCCGGTCAGAGCACAGAACTCCTTCGTAACAAAAAAAGAAAGAAACAGCGCCATCAGGGAAAATAAAATCCAGCCTATTGCGTTATTTATAAAAATGGTAACTCCAAACAGGGCAAGTAGAACAACCGTGCTGCACAATCTGGGAATAAACATTACTTTCTTCCTCCGAATCTTCTGTTTCTTCTGCCGTATGCGGAAATGGCTTTCCGAAGTTCCTCCATATCGAAATCAGGCCACAGAGTGTCCGTCACATAAATTTCCGAATAGGAAAGCTCCCAGAGCAGGAAATTGCTCAACCGGAGCTCGCCGCTGGTCCGGATCAGCAGATCAGGGTCGGGAACTTCCGGCAGGTACATCCGCTCGGCAAAAGTTTCTTCATTGATATTTTCAATACTTAATTTTCCATTCATTACATCCTGCGCTATTTTCTTCGCAGTATCGGCAATCTCGGCACGCCCGCCGTAATTCAGGGCAAGAATCAAAGTCCCTTTTGTATTGGAAGCCGTTTTTTCTATCGCCAGATTCAAATATTCCTGCGACTTCCCGGGAAGCCCCCACATGCGGCCCGTTACCATCAAACGCAGCCCCTTTTCAATCATTACAGAAAGATTTGCGTCGATGAATTCGCACAGAAGTTCCATCAGGGCATCCACTTCTTCTTTGGAACGCTTCCAGTTTTCCGTGCTGAACGCATACAGCGTTACATACTCCACACCGGTATCCGCAAGATTCTCAATCAGTTTCTTGACTGCCACAGCCCCCATGCGATGCCCTTCGACACGCTCCACCCCATGACGCTTCGCCCAGCGCCCGTTACCGTCCATGATAATCGCAATATGCCGCGGAATTTTCTGTTCAGTTTCCATAAAATGTTTCCTCCAGCATGAGGCAGAGACAATGATAAAGCGGCAGGTGATATTCCTGAACTACATACGTCTCGCGGGAAGGCGCTTTGACGACGCAGTCCGCAAGCTCCTCGCAAATCCCGCAATTTTCTCCGGTAAAGAGGATTGTTCTGATTTTTTTCACTCTCGCCACCTGAAAAGCGTAATAAATATTTTTCGCATTGCCGGAAGTGCTCAACCCGATCAGCGCATCTCCTTCACGCCCCATGACGAAAAGTTGCTGTGCATAAGTCATAAGTGGGTCAACATCATTCATATACGCAGAAGAAAGAGCAGGATGCGACAACAATGACACCGCACGCAGCCCCATTTGCAGTTTATTTGCAAGTTCTTCGTTTCCAAATTGTTCCAAAAAATCAGCACGGATAGTTTCCTTGACGGGGCGTTTCATTTTGAATCCTTTCATCAACTCCCCGACGATATGCTCGGAATCGGCAGCGCTCCCACCATTTCCGCAAACAAAAAGAATTCTGTCATTGAAAAAACAATTTTTTAGTATAGAATATGCTATGATGAGTTTTTCGGACGCTTTTTCCAGATCCGGATATCTCCTCAGGAGCTCTTTGATGTGTCTTGCTGTTATACTGTCAGTAACCATGTTGATAACCTTGTTGAAAGTTGGTTAAGTAATTATTGAGAACTTTGGTGATGTAAATAGAACACCACTTCTCCACAAATTCAAAACATTTTCTCAACAAGTTGGAAAATATTTTATTTGAGTCTGATTTCCGGACTTGTAAACACTATTGACAGCTATAATAGTAATAATAGTAAGAAGGAAATACATAGATAAATAATTAACATACAGCAAAGTCGAGGAACAACAATGAAAATCAACGTAAAAAGAGAACTCCTACTGAAGGCGCTTCAGAAAGTCTGCAACATCATCGGAAGCAGAACCACTCTCCCTGTTCTTGCAAACGTCATGATGGAAGCGGAAAACAACAAGCTGACCTTTACAACAACCGATCTTGAACTCAGAATCACGACTTCCATTGAAGCGGAAGTGGAAAAAAGCGGCAAGACGACTCTGCCTGCAAAACGTCTTCTCGGACTTGTTTCCAAGTTCAAGGGCGATACCGTCAGCTTTGACACCAATGAAAACCATCATACCAAAATCAGCTGCGGAACAGCCGATTTCATGATTCTCGGGCTTACTCCCGATGATTTCCCCGTCCCGGTTGATTTCACGGCTCAGAGAACCATTAAAATCAAACAGGGAGACCTTGCGCGCATCATCGACCGCATTTCCTATGCAGTCAGCCTGGATGATTCCAGAAAGGTGCTCCAGGGAATTTTCTTCTCCATCAAGGAGGGAAATCTGACCGCTGTCGCCACGGACGGCAAACGTCTCGCACTTGTGGAAAAGCTTCTGGATGAGGCTCCCGTCGGTTCCGACGGCGATATTATCGTCACTTTGAAAGCCGCGAATGAAATCAAGCGGATTCTTGAAAAGGACGGCGATGTCGTCATTGAAATCGGTGAAAAACAGGCTGTTTTCAAAGTCGATTCCACAATGATCTATTCCAAACTGATCGATGGCAACTACCCGAATTACAAGCAGGTGATCCCGGCTTCTTTCGCCAAAAAGATTTCCGTTCCGTGTTCGGATTTCATCGATGCTCTGGAAATCGTCAGCATTCCGCTGTTCGATGCCTCCTCTTCTTACGTGAAGATTACATTTACCGGCAATAAACTGATGTTTGAGGCGAACAGCAACATCGGTGAAGGTAAAGAGCACATTGCGATCGAATATGAAGGCGAGGAGATGTCCCTTTCCTTCAATCCGCAGTTCCTTTCCGATCCGTTCAAACACATCGGCGTGGACAACGTCAATATCAAGATCAATGATGCATTCAGCCCGATCGCGATTGAAAGCGGTGACGGTTTCCTGTATGTGATCATGCCGATGAGAAACAAATAACGGGGCTTTCCGATTTGTTTGACTGAATCCTTCCCCCGGAATTTTTCCGGGGGATATTTTATATTATGATATGCTGAATGAACTGAAACTTGAAAATTTCCGGAATTTTTCCGGGGCTTCCCTGTCTTTTCAGTCCGGTTCCGTCATATTCAGGGGAGCAAACGGGCAGGGGAAGACGAGTCTTCTGGAATCCGTTTTCTTTATCGCGAATCTCCGTTCTTTCCGGACTTCTCAAACCAGAGAGATCAAGAAAATCGGTTCACAGTCATTCCGTCTGGGAGTCAGCATCAAGCGGAATGAGAAATGGAATACCAGGCTGGAACTGGAAGCGGGAAATGTGCGCAGCCTTAAAATAGACGGCCTGCCGATTTCTAAAGCAAGCGATTTCACTGGACGTATCAAAACGATTGCTTTTTTGCCTGACGATCCGTTTATCATCAATGGTCCGTCCCAGTTGCGGCGGCGTTTTTTCGATATGTTCATCTGTATGCTGGACCGTGAATATTTTACAGCGCTTCAGCACTATTCTTCGGCTTTGAAATCCCGTAATTTCATTTTGAAAAGTAAAAATCTGAACCGCGATATTCTGCTTTCATATAACTCCCTGCTTGCTTCTTCGGGAGAAAAAATCATAAAATTGAGGTTGAAATACAATCAGCTTCTTTCTGACGGAATGAAGAATATCTTAATGGAGATTCGTCCGGAGCTTGCTGATTTCAAAATCCGGATGCGTTATGCAAAAGAGACCGAGGACAGAGAATCCTTCATGAGAAAGCTGGAATCCGATTTTTCCAGAGATGTGCAGAAAGGTTTTACCGCGTTCGGTCCTCATCTGGATGATTTCGACTTTATTGTGGATGGCAGGTCGCTGCGTTTTTACGGGTCGCGCGGACAATGCCGCATGGCGTCGCTGTGCCTGAAACTGGCGGAACTGGAGATTGTTAAAACGAATTCGCCAAGTGACAACGATACGGTGGTTCTGGTAGATGATGCAACGGGAGACCTGGATGCGAAAGCCAAATTTTCATTTTTTTCAAAAATTTCAATGGCGGGGCAGATTTTCTATGCGTTCACGGAACTGCCGGATGATGGATTTTTCAGTGAATCGCAAATATTTCAAGTGGAAAACGGAACAGTTTCATAACTATTTTTAAGAGGTATCTGTATGTATAAAAGTATCGTATGCCGTTATCATGAAATAGCGACCAAGGGGCATAATCGTTCGATGTTTGAGAACAAACTTATCACGAATATGCGGATTTTATGTGAATATGACGGAATTGCGGAACTGGTTTTTCAGCGTATCCGCGGGCGTATTTTCATCAGAAAACCGAAAAACGGCGTATTTTCTTCCGAGGAACTGGAAAAGGTGAAAAATGTGCTTTCCAGAAGTTTCGGTCTGGAATCTTTTTCTCCGGTGATTGAATGTGAACCTGATATCAGCCGGATTCTGGACGTCATCGGGGAAAGCGCAAAGGAAACCTTTGAAGAAAAATTGAAGACATGCAGCGTCGTTCAATTCAGAACCCGTGCAAGGCGCAGCGACAAAACTTTTCCGCTGCGTTCCAAAGAAATTGAAATCGAATCTGCCACGCGGCTTCAGGAAATTTTCGGAGAGAAAATTAAAGTGAACCTCGATCACCCTGAAATTTCAATCGGCGTTGAGGTCAGGGATAAGATCGCACTCGTTTATTATGAAACTTTCAAAGGTCCCGGAGGACTTCCCGTAGGCACGAATTCTCATGTCCTGGCGCTTCTTTCCGGCGGAATTGACTCGCCCGTCGCATGCCATATGATCATGAAACGCGGCTGTCACGTGGATTTTCTGACATTTCACAGTTTTCCCTATACGCCTATGGAATCCGTAGACAAAGTCAGACGTCTTGCTTCCGTTCTGAACCGGTATCAGAAAAAGGGGCGGCTTTATTCCTGCAATATTTCGGAGCTTCAAAAACTGATCCGTGACAATTGCAATCCACGCTACCGGACGATTCTTTATCGCCGGCAGATGATGCGGATCGCGGAAAAAATCTGCCGGTTCCAGAAATTGAATGCAATCGTTACCGGAGAGTCTGTCGGACAGGTTGCCAGCCAGACTATTGTAAATCTTTCGATCATCAATGATGCCACGCGCATGCTGATCCTGCGCCCGCTGGCGGGCCTGGACAAACTGGAATCCATTGAACGTGCTGAAAAAATAGGAACTTATGATATTTCCATTGAAGCATTTCCGGACAGCTGCACTGTGTTTGCGCCGCCCTCCCCTGCGGTGGCTGCAAAATTCTACCTGGTGGAAGAGGAGGAGAAAAAAATTCCGAATCTGGAGGAAGAACTGGAAAAAGCATTTCGTTCAATTGAAAAATACGAGGATCTTTAATATATTGTAGGATGAATCAAAACTTGAACGTTCAAAACAAAAGGGAGTGCTCTATGAACGCAAAGAAAGTACTTGATGATTTAAGCTTCAGGCTGGACAGTTTTAATCCTGCTGAAAGAAAAAATGCTCTTGAGGAGTTTAAAAAAGCATTTGTAACGACGGGAGAATCCTTTCTGTGCGAAAAAAATGACAACAATATGCATTGCCATACCTTTTTTTCATTCAATGGTTATGGATATTCTCCGACTCATGTGGCATGCTGGGCAAAAGCGGAACGTCTGTTTTCAGCCGGATTGATTGATTTCGACGTGCTCGACGGAGTGGATGAATTTCTTGCCGCAGCACGTGAACTTGATATTCGCGCATCCTGCGGCGTGGAATCCCGTGTCGTTGTCAAGGAAATGCTGGATAAAGTGATCAATTCCCCCGGCGAACCGGGAATCGCCTACCATCTCGGAGTCGGTTTCACAACTTCCGGAATTCCTGCGGAACAAAGAAAATATCTGGATGCCATGAAATCTGCGGCGAATGCAAGAACCCGCGGCATTGTGGAGAAAGTGAATCCGGCACTTTCCCCGCTGGAACTGGATTTTGAAAAAGATGTCCTGACTTTGACCCCCGGAGGAAATGCAACGGAGCGCCATGTCTGTATGGCATACGCTGAAAAGGCGGTGAAACTTTTTAATACTCCCGTCAAATTGGCAGGCTTTTGGGCGTCAAAACTCGGAATGACGGAAGAAGAAGCCTTGAAATTGATTCAGAATTCCGTCAAATTACAGGGTGTAATCCGTTCCAAGATGATGAAATCCGGCGGTCCCGGTTATGTGAAACCTGATCCGTCATCTTTTCCGTCACTTGAAGCCATGAATCAGTTTACGATCAAATCAGGAGCCATTCCGAGTATTGCGTGGCTGAACGGAGATTCGGATGGAGAAGCCGATCCTGACGCTCTGCTTGATCTTCATGAATCCTATGGTGCGGCAATGTTCAATCTGATACCGGACCGCAACTGGAATTTTGTCGATCCTGCCGTCAAAGCTTCGAAAGTGGCTAATATGGACAAGATCATTGCCAGCTGCCTGAAACGTGATATGCCGGTTTTCTGCGGGACGGAAATGAATGCCGCCGGTCAGAAACTGGTGGATACTTTTGCCGAACCTGCTCTTGCCGGACATTTGAAAACTTTTGTGGACGGAGCCGCCATTCTGAATGCCCATACGATTCTTTCAAGGTTCGGACTCGGTTTTCTGAGTGACTGGTCGAAAGGGACTTTCGGTGGAAATAAAGCTGTCAGAAATGATTTCTATATTCGTTTCGGCAGAGCTGCACATCCGTCAATTATAGATAAAATGACGGGGATAGATGAAAATGCAAAAGTATCTGATATTGAAAAATTTATCTGAATGACGATAAATTGACGGATAAATAGGCAAAAGGGCAGAGCGTTAAAATCCTCTGCTTTTTTGCTGTTTTTGAAAACAAAAGTATAAAGGCTCTATCCCAGTTCTGCATTCAGCAGGAGCTGCCTGCCCTCTTTTCAAAGTAAACTGATTCCGCAGAATATTTCAGAAAGAAAATTCCGATTTTTTTCATTTTGCTATTGACAAAACGGAAATTTTCGTTATAATTATAGTTAATCGAGTAATCATAAAAGGAGAGTGCAAGGATGGCGGTGACAATGAAAGATATTGCGGAACGGGCGGGAGTTTCCCGCCCCGTGGTCTGCGCCGTCCTTGGAGGAAAGTCAACCTGCCGGGTTTCCGATGAGAAGAAACAACGCATTCTCGAACTGGTGAAGGAACTCGGTTTTCAACCTAATTTACAGGCACAGCGCCTGCGCTCGGGAAAAACCAGAACGGTCGGTATTCTTTTCGCAAGTTTCCGCGACCGGATCATCGGAGACGTCATGATGGAACTTTACCGGCGTCTCCTGAAATCCGGTTACACCAGTATTTTTGCAATCTGGGAAAAAGCTTCGGAAATCGAGCAGGCATATAAGAATGTGACTCGCAATCAGGTGGACGGGATCATAACCTGTGATTATCATCCGGAATGGATTCAGGAAAAGATTCCGGTTGTGGTTTATGGAAGACAATATCCCGGAACAGATTGTATTTCAATTGATTACAGTACGGCGTTTTCGGAAGCGGCGGAATATCTGCGTTCGCTCGGTCACAGCCGTTTCGGATATATCGGATGTAACAGAGAACGTTATGAAAATTATACCGCCGCCATGAAAAAATACGGCCTTACAGACAGCAATTATGTCTTTGACGGGATGGGGTTTCCTGAAAACGGAATCAAAGGAATGCAGTTTTTCCTGCAGATGGAAAAACCGCCGACCGCGATTTTCTGTCATAACGATTCCGTTGCGCTTTCCGCAATGGCGGAAGCACAGCGGAACGGGCTTGAGATCGGCTCCGATATTTCGATCATCGGAATAGACAATACTTTGGAATCCGGTTTCTCGTATCCGGCTTTGACGACGATTGATACTTTTATCGGACAGAAAGCCGGCATCATGGTGGATCTGCTTCTGGAACGTTTCGAAACTCCTGAAAAGCAGGCGGAGTCACTGATTTTAAAGTCCAAACTTATCATACGGAAATCTTGCGGCCCGGCAAGGGAAAGGATAAAATTATGATATGCCGCCAAAAAGTTGAAGCTGCCGGCAATGGAAAGAAATTCTTCTTTTCATCATCAGTTTGCAGACTGGATTTTTTCACATTGATAGAACTTCTTATCGTAATTGCAATCATAGCGATTTTAGCCTCAATGCTTCTGCCTGCATTGAATAAGGCAAGGGAATCTGTGAACAGAGTTGACTGCATGAACAAACAGCGGCAAATCGGCGTTGCCCTTATGGATTATGCAGGCGATTACAAAACTTTACCGATCGGCAGTTGGAACGACGGTTTAAACAATATTTACTGGCAGAGTTCCATTCTCAAAATTTTGGACTCGAAAAGCAGTATAGCCGCATCTTCAAAAGCGTTTCGCTGTCCCGGTGACAAGAGGAAAAATAAATATTTTCTCTCTTTTGCAATTAACGGTCATCTTCTGCCCGGTTTTTCTTTCGGTTCCGGGACATTTTCCAGAGAATCTGCAAATATTCTTAAATTAAAAAAGTCTTCAAGAACTGCATTGCTGGTCGATGGAACCGATGGCGACAGCGGGACAAATGTCTTTACGGCATATTCAAGCACTTTAGGCTGCATGACAGTCGGCAGCAGTACTTACCGCCTTGCCATGTTTCATAATCTTGGCGCAAATCTGATTTATGTAGACCTCCATGGGGAATACCATAAACTGCCTACTGCGATCGGCTCCGTCATCCCGCCTGAAATTATCCACAGAGTCAAACCTTCCGGCGGTCAATGGATTTATGCGGAATAAATTTAACATTTCAATACAAAAAAAGGAAAGGAATCGTTATGATCAAAAAACTTCTGACGGGTTTCCTTATGGGAACCATGGTATTTTCTCTCTCCGCTCTGGACATTGTAAAGGACGGCATTGCCCGGATTGAACTGGTGTCCGGAACGACACAGCCTGAAAAAACAGCAGTCAATGAATTCAAGCGCATCATAAAAGCTGTTACCGGATCGGAGATCGGTAATGGCAAAGCGCCGTACAAACTGGTGATCGGGACTCCCGAAACAAACCCGGAGATTGCAAAAGAAGCCGTATTCCTCGGACTTGATAAAAAACAGGATACAGATGTTTTTGCACTCAAGACAAAAGGGAATATCATTTATGCCGCCGGGAATAATCCGCGTTCTGCGATGTTTGCCACGTTTGAACTTCTGGAACAGCTGGGGTGCCGGTGGTTCTGGCCCGGCAAAGACGGAGAGTATCTCCCTGCAGCGACAAAAAGTCTGTCCGTCGGCGAACTCAATATCAACAGCCGTGCGGCATTTGCACACCGGCAGCTGATGTCGCATCCGAATAAGGACAAGGAATTGTTTTTCGCCCATAACAAAATGAATCCTATGGGTAATTCCCCGGCATACGGTTTTTCCACCAGTTGGGGCGGGCATTCTTTCAACTGGATTTTTCCGGAAGACTGCAAAACCATTGATGAATATTTCAAAAAATACCCGGAACAATTTGCACTGAACAACGGCATCCGCGTCATCAACCAGCATTGTTATACGAACCCGGATACAGTTAAAACGTTTCTGAACTGGATCGACACTTTCTGGAAAAATCATCCTGAAATCGAATATCTGACACTTTCCGCACGCGATACGCCGATCTACTGCAAATGTCCGGACTGTTCCAAGTATGATTCCTCCACACTCTATTTTCAGTTTGTGAAAAAATTGATTGAGGAAACGGCGAAAAAACACCCGGGCAAAAAATATAACACGATCGCTTATTCCTTTTACCTGAATGTCCCGAAGATCAAATTGCCGGCGGATAACCTGAATATGTCCTACTGCATGTATAACCGCTGCTATAAACACAAATTTTCCGATCAGAATTGTCCGGTGAATCCGCGCACACTGAAAGCGGTCGGGGAATGGCGCAGGGCTGGAATCAATCCCGCAATTTACGGATATCACTTTGACATTTTCGGCGGCGATCCTGTCCTTACTCCGATCACTCCGATTGTTGCCGAAGAACTGCGCTGGGCGAAACGACTCGGAATCAATTACTGGGCGACGGAATATCATGCGGGATTCAATCTGAAAAAGCCGCTTCAGGACAGCCGCCCGTTCGTAAACCGTTTTCCCGCGTATGCCATTGCAAAACTTCTCTGGAATCCGGCACTGGACGAAAAAGCGCTTCTTTCCGAATTCTGCAAGTATACTTTTGGAAACGGAGCAGGGGAAATGGAACAGTATTATACGCTGATGCAGGAAGCATGGCAGAAAGACGGGCACGCCTCCTATTATTTCAGCAATCCCGCATCGCAGGTGGACAATGTCATATCCAGAGAATTGATTGCGAAGATCGATCCTCTGTTTGAATCCGCACTGAAGAAGACGGAAAGAGATCCGCGCGCACAGCGCCTGGTCAAAGCCGATTTCGAAGGATGGAAACGCTGGCGCGACTTGAAACTTTCCCGCGACAACTGGCAGGAAATCGCAAAAGGCAATATGGCGGACCGTCTTGATTATTTGAAAAACGCGAAACCCGGCGAAGTTCTCTATTCCGCCGATCTGACAAAGAAACCGGAGGGATTCATGGAAACCTGCTCCGTTGAAAAGGATGCGGACGGAACACCGTATATTGCCTATCGTCCGCAGAGAAATGCGAAAGGGCAGCTTGCGCACGATGGTTTTCTCTACGGCAATCATCCGCGTATTTTCGGACGCCCCTGCAACTGGATCAACTATGAACTTTCTTTCCGGTTCCGCTTTCCCGGCAATCAGACAAGAAACGGAATCCTGTTAAAAGTCCGTGCCGGAGGAGAACGTTTCGGAGAAGATTTTTATGCGCTTGACGTTTCGGTCAACAAACGGTGGATTACCGGCAGCTATCGGCTGAAAAAAGGAAATAAAGAGGTCCCGATTGCAAGAAAAAGACTGAATGAGGAACTTTCGGAGGGCTGGCATAAGGCGGAAATCCGTGCAGTGGACAACTGCCTGATCGTAAAAGTTGACGGACAGCTCATGTTTGAGGGAAAAGCGCCGCTCGGCAGGGGCATGATCAATCTGTGCAGTTACCAGCCTGTCGATGTCGCAGATATTACGGTTCGCGAGATACCTTCG
Source organism: Lentisphaeria bacterium (assembly GCA_019408975.1). Classification (GTDB taxonomy): domain Bacteria; phylum Verrucomicrobiota; class Lentisphaeria; order Victivallales; family UBA1829; genus UBA11452. The sequence continues at coordinate 39,402 of DXVA01000003.1, forward strand.
CCGTCTCTGGCGGAACGCTGGCATATCAAAGTTCCGCTTGTGACGACCGCCCCTGCCCTCGACGGCAAAGGAACGGACCCTGTCTGGAAGCAGGGCTGTCAAATCCGTTCCTTCATGAACAGAGGCCCTGTGAAGCCGAAAACGGAAGCTGTTGTTCTCCGCACGGACAAGGCTCTTTATATCAAAGTCGACTGTTACGGAGATATGGGAAAAGTCAGGGTGAACCAGATGGAACGGGATGACGATCAGTGGAAAGATGACTGTATTGAACTCTCCATTGACCCGAACAACACCCGTACGGATTATTTCTATCTGGTTGCAAATTCGGCAGGCGTGCCCTATGATGCGCTTGCTTCCATCGGCATGAACATCAACAAGGCATGGAACGGCAAATGGAGAACTGCCGCTTCCAGATCAGAGGAGAAATGGACGGTTGAGTTTGAACTGCCTTTTGAAACATTCGGGGAACCGAAACCCGGGGTAAACTGGCTGATCGGGCTGAACCGTTCCGGGGAAAATATCCGTCAAAGCTGGACTGACGCCTCTTATCACAGCCCCAACAGTTTCCGGACGGTTCAAATGACGGAGGAAAAATAAAATGAAACGTCTTTTCGAGTTCGCAGGACATCAAGTTCCGGGTCATTTGAAACTGTTTCAGATGACGGATGATCCGGATGTACCGGCTTGTCACATTTATATGGAGGCGCAGATATTTTCCCCGGACTCGAAAAGGATGGTTCTCCATCGTTCCGCACATCCTCACGGAAGCGATCCACTGGACCCGGGACATCAATATTTTCTATGTGATTTTGAAAATGACGGAACTTTGACGGATTTGACTTTCGAATGCGGAGTGACGGCTCCGTCACTTTCTCCCGACGGAAATATTTTCTATTATTTCCTGGATGAATTGGATTCCAGGGGACGCATCGTTTTCAAAAAACTGAATCTGAAAACAGGGATGCGCGAAGAAAGAGGAGTGATTGAATCCGACAGCATATTTGCTCCGGCATATTTCTTTTATCCTCTTTCCACAATCTCCTCTGACGGGAAAAGGATTGCCATTGCGACGGGCCTGTGGAAGAAGGACAGTCAGGAATGGCCCGAACACGGATTATGGGTCATTGATACGAAGACGGGAGATTACCGGCTCATTCTGCACGGAGAGGAGTTCTGTAATCTGCATCTCCAGTACTGCCGTGCAAAGGAAAAACCTCATATGATTCTGATTCAGCATAATCACGGAAGCCGCCTGTTGCGTAAAACGGAGGGGGCGAAAAACGGAATCGGAAAGGGACATGCTGCGGCGCTTGACCCTGACTCGGATTTTGCACTGAGGAAAATCAGGAAAAGCGATGATCCGAATGCGGATAACACGGGATTCGGTCTGGACCTCCATATCATTTCCGATGACGGAAGCGGCTGGGAAACTCTGCCCGTCGGGCGCGACGGCATTGAATTCTGCCAGGGACACCAGTGCTGGCGCGGTGAATCGACCCGTGTCATTGCATCGACTTTGCTTTTCAAAACGCCGTCAACCGCGACTCAGGAACTGGTGGAAATGGAGTCTTTCCCGGGGAATGTGCATTGCCGGAACAGTTCCGCCGGGGGGAAACGGAACATTCTGAGCAGAAAAGTGATTCCCGCACATTTTCTGCACTTTGCAACAGACCGTTCCGGCAGGCGCATTGTCAGCGATTATGAGTCCGATGATGGAGAATGGCATCTTTATACCGGAGCTCTTGGAGCAATGGGAGATGCTGCGGATCTGCATTTTACGCTGAATCTCGGAAACAGGGAAAAAAGCCCCTGGCATCCCCACCCGTTCCTTTCGCCCGATGGACATAGAGCCTTTTTCAATTCCTCCGCATCGGGTCAGTTGCAGGCATACTGTCTTGAACTCGAATGAAACCTTACGGGTTCTGCGTGCGGTTCAGAATGCGGACTGCGGCGCAGGCGGCGCCGAAGCCATTGTCGATATTGACGACCGTGACACCGCTTGCACAACTGTTCAGCATTGCGAGAAGTGCGGTCAATCCCTGGAATGAAGCTCCATAGCCGACGCTGGTCGGAACTGCGATCACAGGGGAGGGGACAAGCCCGGCGGTGACACTCGGGAGCGCTCCCTCCATACCGGCGACGGCAATCACGACATCCGCTTTGCGCAAACGTTCCACTTTTGAAAGAAGACGCGTAATTCCGGCGACTCCGCAATCGGGAATCAGTTCACAGGAACAGCCACAGATTTCCAGTGTGACGAGAGCTTCTCTTGCCACAGGCAGGTCGGAAGTTCCGGCGCAGATTACGGCGATATGCCCCTGCCGCCGCCGGATGAAACGGCGGATGCACAATGTCCGTGCAAGTTCGTCATATTCCGCTTCCGGAATTTCCCTGCATATGGCTGCTGCGCTTTTTTCCGTAACTCTTGTGGCAAGCACAGGAACTTCGGACTGTTCAAGTTTCCGCATGATTCCGGTGATCTGTTCCGCCGTCTTTCCGGCGCCGTAAATAAATTCGGGAAACCCGCATCGCCCGGAGCGGGCGAAATCCAGTTCCGCATAATCCGAAATATCATTTTGATCCATAACATTCCTCCTGTCTTCCGTAATTTATCGTGGCAGATGTCCAAATCAATGTTGAAAAACCGGAGAAATCACGAAATTTTCTTACTTTTCATATTCCATTTTTTAAATTCCGGTGTATTTTTACGAATCATTCATGTTTTTGAGAGGGTTGAAAATGAAAAAAGCATTTTTTCTTGACAGAGACGGTGTGATTATCGAGGAAGGGCATTATCTTGCGGACCCGGATAAGGTTGTGCTTTGCCCGGGAACCGCCGCCGCGGTCAATCTGATGCACGAAGCAGGATATCTGGTTATCGCCGTGTCCAACCAGTCGGGAATTGCCAGAGGATATTTTACAGAAGAACAACTTGCCTCGGTTGAGAGGCGCATCAATGAACTGCTTGCGAAAGAGGGCGCGAAAATCGACGGCTGGTATTATTGCATGCATCATGTGAAAGGAGTCATTCCGGAACTTGCCTGCGACTGCGACTGCCGGAAACCGAAACCCGGCATGTTTCTCCATGCGGCGCAAGATTTCGGCATTGATCTGGCGGAGTCTTTCATGATCGGCGACAAAGTTTCGGATATTCAAGCCGCAGAAAATGCAAACTGCCGCAAAGCGGTTCTCGTCCTGACCGGCCACGGCGCCGAAGAAGAGGGAAAGCCGGGGCTCGGAAATGCATTGATCGAAGAAGATATTCTGGATGCGGCAAAGCGGCTTCTGCGCATGATCTGAATGAAAAATCCGTATTTTTTTTGCTTTTTCCATATTCCGGAGTAAATTGATAGCGTCAAAGAAAGTGTTGAGAACCGGATGAAATACCAGAAAAACAAATCAGGAATGATTGATAAGGTCAAACGCAGTTTTCTGCGCATGACTTCTCCGTTCGAATTCGGGGCTTCCAGAAAGTCCGACTCTCTGGCTTTCATGAATTTCCCTCCGGAGATGGCGCAGAGGGATGCGGCGTACTGCTGCGCCCTGAAACTTTTGAAAGTCAATATGTTTTCCCATACCGACGAGGAAAGAAGGGGAATCTATTCGCTTGCGGGAGCCCTGATCGGTGTTTCCCTGGAAAAAGCGGAAAGAATCTACCGTGCGGGCTGTAATGAACGGCGCCCGCTTGAGTATCCGGAAATGATCAGGTTCATGACTCTGATCAGAAATCTTCTGGGAACATTGAGCGATCTTGCGGATTACCAGTATTACATCGACCAGTCGGAAGACGGGATTGCCGGCTTTTTCGGAAGCAAGGTCATCAATAATTTCAAGATATCCGACGGAACGTTTTCCAACAGCGAGATCGGAATCTACAATCTTCTGATCGGGATGCTCGATGATGCGGAATCCACGATTCTTGCGTCGCAGGCGCAGACCCGGAAGCTTTTGACGAAATCGGAAATGGAGCGTTACGAGAAGGCTTATGCCGCCTATCTCTCGATTTTTGAAAAACTGGACCCGAAAGATCCGCGTTTCACTGTCGGAAAATAGCCTCTTTCTGATTGAAAACTTTCCTTTTTTTGATTTTTTTCCGTTTTTAGCGCCTGCAAGACGGAAAAATTGCTTGCAAAACGTTTGACCTGCATTATTTTACGAATTCAGGTTGTGTGCTTTACACGATCGATGGGTGAGGAGCTGGCTACTCCTGTCGTAAAAAATTTATCAAACCTGCTTCCGGAAAAGTTGCAGCGGGCAACAGTACGGAGGCGAGATTCTCTATGTTTCCATAGAGACTGGCAGTAAAAAATGAAACGCAGAGTCTTTTTCACAACACTGCTGTCAGCGGGAATTGCTGTACTGATATCCCTGCTGTCCATTCCAAACCTCAACGCCGCCGATGAAAAAAAGGCAGCGGCAGAACCGAAGCCTCAGCCGCAGGGCGAGGTCTTGAAGATCCCTTTGAGGGTCATGTCGCTTCCCGATCCGAAATCGACGGATACCAACACCAAGGTTCAGCTGGAAATTCTCCGTGAATTCCGGAAGCTGTACCCGGAGATCGAGCTTTCGCCGTTCAGCGGAATTGAAATCCAGAATATCGGCGCGGAATCCCGGCTGATGCTGGCGATCGCCGGCGGAGCGGCGCCCGACGTGATCAATGTGAACTTCCGTATGTCGGACACCTATATCCAGCAGAACTTCCTCTGGCCGCTTGACAAATATATCGAAAACGATCCGGAGTTCAAAAGCATTGATAATTTCCTGAATTCGCTTCCGCCTGCGATCCGCCCGATTGCGTTTCGAGAGGGCCCCGCAGTCGGAGGAACTCCCGCCGGAAAACATGTGTGGGCGGTCGGGAATAAGATCCTGGTGCGTGCATTGTTCTGGCGGAAAGACATCTTCCAGGATGCGGGGCTCGACCCCGAAAAACCGCCGAAAAACTGGGATGAACTTATTGAATATGCCCGGAGAATCGCCGACCCCGCCCGTGACAAATACGGCATCAGCATGGCAAGCGGTGCGCAGTCCTCGTGGGACTTCATGTCTTATCT
>DXVA01000030.1:0-17065 GCA_019408975.1 Lentisphaeria bacterium
GGCGCCCTGCTGACGAAAAATGAAGACCGGACGGAGAATAAAAGGAGGCATGTGATCGGCGGTACGGACACCAGCATGATCGGCAGAGTTCCGGACCTGCTTCTGGAGGACAGAGAGACGGTTTGTTCCGCCGGCAGGGCACAGCCGTTTTTTATCCGGGTCAAGGTTCCCGGAAATGCAGTTCCCGGTGTTTATGAGGGAAAGATCAAGCTGCTTTCCGGGAAGACCCTGATCGCTTCCGTTCCCGTTCGCCTTCGAGTCTGGAACTTTTCGATTGAAAAACAGACACTGACGGCGGCGCTGGATTTCTGGATGCGTTACCAGGCTCACCGTGATGCGGCGGTCCGCAGGGACCTTTTCCGGCAGACGGAAAAGCTGGTTACGGCTCACCGCGGCGGGGAACGCTGGGTGCTCAGCCCGGTTCCGAAGTGGGACGCCGAAGGAAATCTGGCTTCGGTCGATTACAGCAAATTCGATGAAAGCGTGGAGAAGGCATTCCGCGTCTACCGGCACAATCTGGTGATCACCCGCTGTTTCATGCTCGGTTTCGGTCATGAGCCCAGGGATACCGTGTTCGGGAAAAAGGCGGAGATCCTGACGCCGCTCTGGAAGAAGAAGCTTCTTGCCTTTGCCGTTGATTTCAAAAAACATCTTGAGGAAAAAGGCTGGGAGAAGAAAGTGGTGTTCGATCTTTTCGACGAGCCGCATCCGCGGTATAACAGCATGCTCCGGCAGACGATCGACCTGCTGAAAAGTGTTTCGCCCGATTTCCGCTACACTTACGCCGGGGCGTTCACGCCGGGGCTGAACGGTTACATCAATTTCTGGAACATTCCCATGACGGCAGGGAATTATACGTCCGGGTACAACCTGAAGCAGATGCGTGAAAAAGGCGGAGAAGTCACGGTCTACAATCCGCCTTGCTACTCGAACAATGATCTGCTGACCCGTGTCCGCGGCAATTATGTCTGGCTCTGGAACGAGAATATCACCTATCTTTACCAATGGCTGGTCAATACCTGGGGCGAACTCGCGGAGAGGGGCAGCGACAACAACAGAATGGCTTCCTGGGTTTTTCCCGTGGGGAACCGGGTCTGCTCCACGCTCCGGCTTGAGGCGACGCTCCTCGGAATTCAGGATTATGAATATTTCACTCTGCTGGAATCGGAGAAAGAACGCCTCGCGCAGAAGGCGCCGGCGCTTTCAAAACGTGCCGGCATACTTCTCGGACAGGCAGGGAAACTTTCCGGCAGGACTCCGCTTGACGAGCGTTGCGTGGTTGTCTCGCTCGATCCCGCGGAATATCACAGAGTGCATCGCGAAACGGCGGAACTTCTGGATGAGATGAGCCGTCATTGACCATATGAAAACAGGGAACAGGGAAATGCACATTCTTGAAAATGAAAATGTGAAGGTCGAGCTTTCGGAAGATGCCTCCGTTCTGCGGCTTGCGGATAAGAAAAACGGGGCGCTGATGGAAAGCGATTCGCCTTTCCGGTTTGTTTACGGCGGATTTTACACGTTCGACATTCAGCGGCATGCAAGGGCGGCGATTGAAACGGATGCTGATTCGATTACCGTTCATTTCGATTCCTTTGCCTACTGGTCGCGTTTCAGGGAACATTATTATGTGAAGCCGGAAAACGGGCCGGATGTCCGTTTCACGTTCCGGATTGTGCTGGATGGCGATGCAGTCCGTTTTCAGTCGGAACCCGTTGAAAATATGGACGACGAGAGCTGCCTTGTGGTATTTCCGGCATCTCTTTTCCAGTGGAGGACGGATGCCGCTTCGGAACTGGTTCTGCCGAAAGGGTACGGTTCGGTTTTCCGTTTCCCCTGGCACGGCGCGTGCGCATTCGACTGGACCAGTATGCTACTGCCGGTGTACGGAGTATTTTCGGAACAAGGCGGCTTCGGGATTTATGTCCGGGACAATTATGACCAGCAGGGATTTCTGAATGTGAATCTGCGCCGGAAAAATATGGCGATCAGTGAACACCACTGGGAATTTGACCGCACCGGCTGCAACTATCAGCGGGAGTTGAGCCTGAAATTTTTCAGGAAAGGCGAATCTTATGTCAGCCTTGCGAAATGGTACCGGTCGATCCTGCGCCGCGAAGGGCGCTTTGTCTCCCTGAAAGAGAAAATAGCTTCTTCTCCCGAAGTGGAAAAACTGGTCGGTTCGGTGATCTGGAAACACAATGTTTATTCGACCCGGGCTCTGCCGGAGGGAGTATGCCACGATTACAGCCTCTACATCAATTCTCCCGAGGAGCCTGTGGTCGAGGGCAAGCCTGCCAACTGGACCGCATACGAAGTATTCGATCTGGCAAAACGGCAGGGCTTTGACCGGGTGTGCATCTACAATACAGGCTGGAACCGTTTCGGATTCGACAGCGGTTATCCGACCCGTCTGCCGCCGAATCCGGAACGCGGGACGTATGAGGATTTCCGGAGGGCGGCGGAATACGGGCGTTCCCTGTCCGGCGGATTCATTTACTCTGTGCATGACAATTATATCGACTGTTACAAAAATTCACCGGAATATTCCGTCGAGGAGATGGTTCACAATAAAAACGGGGTTCCCGTGAAAGGCGGAATCTGGCGCGGAGGGCGCTGCACCGTGATGTGCAGTGCCGTAGCCATGAAATATGCCGCGCGGGACCTGCCAGAAATTGCGCGCATGACGGGACGCGGCAGTATCTATATCGACGTCATGGGATTTGTCCCGCCTCATGCCTGCCGGCATCCGGAGCACCCGCAGACACAGACGGAAGACCTGAAGACACGCAGACGGCTGTTTGCTCTTGCAAGAAAAGAGTTCGGCTCCGTCGCGACTGAAGCAGCGCCTGCCGACTACTGCGCCGATGTGGTTGACCTGGGGGCTTTTTTCTTCTTCACACAGAAGATTCATCCGGGATTCATTGATCCGGTGCCGATACCGTTGTGGCAGCTCGTTTACCATGATTCCGTTCTCGGATATACCGGGGAGGGGCTCTGCGGATATTCCGGCGGGGACTATCTTGCAATGACGGCGCTGTACGGGCTTCTGCCGACTCAGCTGGATGATACGGGCAGGCGGTTTTCCTTTGAACTGCGCTCCGCATATTGCGCGGAGATGCTTTCACACGAATTTCTGCCCGTGGCAAATGACGGCGGCGGAAAAGCATTTGCCGCCCGGACCGTCTTTTCCGATGGAACGGAAGTCGTGGCAAACTGTTCCGATGAACCGCTGGCGCTTGGAGAGCTGGTTTTGGCTCCTCACTCGTTCCATATCGGGAAAGCGGGAAAAACAACCTGACAGGAAGGAATTTTGTTTGATACAGCACAAAAATACTATATTTCAGCACATATTTTATATGTTTGAGCATTCGTTTTTCTTTTATTCCTGCTGAAAAGTCTTATATTGCTTGTCGGAAAGTTTCCTGAAACTGGAGAAAAACGGATGGAGTCACATGAAGAAATTTGAATTGCAGGGAAATGCGGCGTCACTCATATTTCATGAGGGGACGGGCGAATATCGTATGAAAGTGTCTTCCTTTCTGCTGGCGGGTTGCAGGCCGGTCCTGCGCCTGAACGGGAAAGAGGCTTCGTTCGGGCGCTGGTGCGTAACGAAACATACGGAAAACTCCATGACGGCTTCCGCAAAAGGCAATGCCGGAAGCTGGACTCTGGAGTTCAAACTTGCCGCCGGGGATGTGCTGACTCTTAAACTGAGCGGCTGTCTGAAGAAAGCCTGCGATGATGTGGAGCTTTTCTATTTCGACTGCCCGAGCATGAAGGCGGATCATGTGCTCTCGCAGGGAATCAAGATGGGCGGATGTGCCGCGATACCTTTGACCTGGGGAACGAAGAAGGACTTTTACGGCGCAATGCAGCTTCTTGTGACGGAGAAAGGCGAACAGCTTCGTCTTTCCTATCCGCTTCGCTGCGAGTTCATGCCGTTTTTCTCCGGCAGGGCGATGCCCGGCAGAATCTGCGATTTCAAGGCAGGCGCTGCCATCAGGCATTATTCACTGAAAAAGCTGGCGCTGGAACCGCTGACTCTGCGTGCCGGAGACGGTTTCTCTCTGATGAAGGAGTATGCCGCGGAGAACATGACGGAGAAAAAGGACTTTTCCGGGCTGGCTGCCCCCGGCTGGAATTCATGGGACTATTACCGCTGGACCATTACCGAGGATGAAGTGTTGGAAAATGCCGAATTCATTGCGGCGGACCCCGTGCTCTCCAGACATGTGAAGAAGATTATCGTGGATGACGGCTGGCAGTATGCTTACGGGGAATGGGAGGCGAACAGTCTTTTTCCCCACGGCATGAAGTATCTGGCGGACAGAATCACGAAGCTGGGGTTTGAGCCCGGGCTCTGGGTCGCTCCGGTGATTGTCGAGCCCCATGCGCGCATTGCACAGCTGGACCCGGACATGCTGGCAAAGGCGGAAAACGGGCATCCGACTCTCTGCTGGTCCTGTATGCAGAGGCATGGATTCATTCTTGACCCGACCGTGGAGCGGTCGCAGAAATTCATCAGGGATACGTTCGAGCGCCTTGTTTCTTACGGCTATCGCCATTTCAAACTGGATTTTCTCGGCGGCGTCCTGAATGCCAGGCAGTTTACCGACAAAACCGTGACACGCGGCAGGCTGATGGACCTGACGATCGGTACGGCGCGCAGAGCAGTTGCCGGACGCGCCCGCCTGCTTGGGTGCAATTATCTGTTCTGCGGAGGCTCGGAGCCCGTTGATTCAGTTCGTGTCGGAGGGGACATCCATGCAAAATGGAGGTCGATTCAGGGAAATACGCCGTCCATCGCCGCGCGTTTCTGGTCGAACAAGACTCTCTGGCTGAACGATCCCGATTTTGCGCTCTGCCGCGGTTTCGATACTGCGAACGACCCGGATCTGAACCGTCTGCTGCCGTGTCTGGTGTATATCCCGCCGGAAAGCACGGAGAAGAACCATCCGGGGCTCTTTACACTTGTCGATGTGTATCGTCCGCAGGCGGAAATCCTGCTGAGCCTCGTCATAGCCGCCGGCGGCGCGGTCAATCTTTCCGACAAGATGACGCGCCTGAATGAATCCGGGCTTGATCTCGCGCGGCGCACGGTCTCCGCGGAGTCCGGCGAAGCGGCAATTCCGCTGGATCTCTTTTCTACGGCTCTCCCGAAATACTGGGTGCAGCAGGTCGGCGGTTATCACCGTGTTCTGCTGATCAACTGGGAGGACGATCCGGCGGAACTTTCGATTGATCTTGAAAAAGCCGGTGTCGCCGGGCGCAAGGCGGTCAACTTCTGGAACGATAAACCGGTAAAAATCAAAGGAGGGCGGATTGCTGTCGAACTGGCGCCGCGCTCCTGCCTTTTTGCCGTTGTCCGCTGAATGCTGGGCGGAGCGGATGTTTACGGTTCGTTCCGCCGTCAAAGTCCGGAGGAAGATGGCGAAATTCCCCCGGTTTGCAGGAGGAGATCGGCGGTTCTCATTTCCGGATGCGTTCTGAAAAATCGGCGGGAATTACGGGGAGCCTGTCAACTTTCGGATTGATATGGGAACGCTGTTTCAGGCTTTTGAAACTCTCGTTTTTTTCTGTTTCCAGCGTGCCGCTTTCAAAAGCGCGAAGGTCGGAATAACCGTTGAACAGAAGGCGCAAATCTCCGATGAAAGAGGGATTCAGCTCTTTGACCGACGGGATCAGGGAAGTCAGGCAGTTTTTTGTGATCGTGTTATAGAATTCAGGCTGTTCCCGCAGACGGTTCATACGCGCCAGCAGACTGCGGAAGAGTGTCTGTGCGTCTTCCGCAGTAAGCGTAGTCCGGTAAAGGTAGACATCTTCATGACGGTAATTCGTGCGGAGCCCGATCAGGTCTTCTTCTGTTCCGGCGATGAAGATCAGTTCAAACTGTTTGTAGAGACCCGGCAGCGCACCGAATTCGTCCTTTTTGTCCGTTCGTGTCTCAACGGAAAATGCGAGATGCCGCCCGTCCTTGAATTCAAAGCTGAGCATCGAGTGCGCAATAGCCTCCATGCCGTCCCAGTGTACCACCATGTAATCCATGTGCCGGATCGACGGGATATCATATTCCTGATCCAGATAACGGATGTCGAAATCCGTTTCCGTCCGGTACCGGAAATCTCTGATGTCGTGGATTCTTACCTGATCATGAGTCAGGAACTCCGCATAAGGCGTGCGTGCGCAGGAGGGATTCCAGTCGCGGTCATTGGACGGCGCCCGCAAAAGAAACTGGATCAGAATGATCAGCATTACACCGAGGGATATGGGAAGCAGGTATTTTCTTTTCCGGAAACATGCCGCCGCCGCAAAAATGATGAAAAAAAGAACTGCCGGAATGCGCAGGGCATCCGGCAGTCCCAGGTAATAAACGGCTCCAGCCGTCCAGAGTGCTGAGAAGAAGTAGACGCATGCGAAAACTGCCCATAAGACCCGAACCCGTATTTTTTCAGGGAGGTTCATGGGCATGTTGGACTTCTTCTCCCTATTACTTTCAATTACTTGGTTGCTTTCACTCCGGTCATGAAAACGGCGACGGTGTCGGGACCGGCTTTCAGCATCAGCTTTCCGTCTTTGATGGCATAGGAATCGACTTTTGAAAGAAGATTCAGAAAGAGATTCTCATATTTCATTCCGGGGCCCGCCATTCTTGTGACGCCGAGCGCTCCGGCTTTGAATGTCTTTTTGGCTTCATCAATCGTCGCGGGACCGAAGTAACGATTGACTCCGGCGCATCCTGCGATCTGCTTTTTCTGCGGGTCATAGATCAGCGTAATATTTTTGGAGGGTTCTTCCCAGGACTTTTCTGCGCCTTTCAATGTATTCAGTTCAAGGGTCCAGACAGAGGAAACGGTCGGAGCGATATCCGGGACTTTGGTTTCCACTGCCTTTTTTACTTCTTCCTTCTTTGTTTCCACAGTCTTTTTCACTGCGTCTTCTGTCTTTTTAACAGTTTTTTCCGCTTCTTTCTTTACCGTCTGCTGTTTCGGGCAGACTTTTTTCTCCTGTCCGGCTTTTACAGGAACAGCGGGTGTGTCAGATTCCGTTTTTTCGCAGGGAAAGAAACAAGAGCATCCATTCGTAAACACGGCGAGGGCAACAGAGAGAAATCCCATACCCAGTGTTGCGATCATTGAACGTGTTTTTTTCATAACCTTTACCTCCATTAGTTATTGAGTGGTCATTTAAAATACAACCGGATGCGGATAGTTCAAGCTGGAAAAGGAAAAAACGCCTGACTTTCTTCAAGACGGGATATGGGGCCGGAGAGTCTCGATTCCGCTCCGGGCAAAAAAGACCCCGCACCGGGATGGTGCGGGGAACAACAAAGGAGAGAGTTGTCTATGAAGCATCATATTCGGGTTTATGAGCTCCACGATCCTATAGACAGGGGAGGGCGGGAAAAAGTTCCGCAGGATATCGATTTCCGTAAAGATTATTGCAATTCAGCGGCGTCTGCCTCGGATTTCCGTGATTTCCGTGGGGGAAATCTCCATGAGACGCTTTTCCGGCTGTTCTCCCCGGAGCATTTTCAGAATGACGTGTGCGCTTTCCCTGCCGATTTCCGGAAAATCCTGAAGACAGAGGAAAATCTTGTCATAGAAATCAGGGGGATAATTGTCCCAAGGGTCGAACATGGCGCCGATGTAGCGTTCCGGTTGTATTTCCGGCAGGAGGGAAGGGACTTTGACGGGAGCCCATGGCGAATCGGCAAACACCGCCAGCGTCCTGATGTTGTGACGTTTCACAAGGTTCTGAAGATTTTCCGGATCGTCGGTCCACGGAATGTTCCGTTCCGACAGCAGGCGGCTTTCCCACTGAAAACGGGCGCGTCCCACAGTGTTGTGCGCGGACTGGAACAGAAACGCCCCGTCCGCTTTTTCCTGCATCACCTTGCCCATCAGTCCGCGGATCGAAAGCTCGACATTTGTCGTAACTGCCGGATAATCCGTTGATTCCAGCCAGCGGTCCACAAAGCAGACCGGCATTTTCAGCAGATTCATGCGCGTGACCAGCTGCGGTGTGAAAAGCGTTTCCGAGGGGGGAATCATGACGGCGGCATCGCAGATTTTCTGTTCCAGCCTGGAAATGCAGGCGGACAGAGACTGCACCGTTCCGTTGTGGAGCAGAATCATCAGCGTATAGTCATTTTCGATCAGTGTTTCGTTCATCGCGGAAGCCGGGACAGACTGGTGCCGGTTTGCCAGGGAGTCCATGACCAGTGCGATGAGACGTGTTCTGCCGGCGGCGAGATTGCGCGCCGCAAGATTCATGACATATCCCAGCTCGCCGGCTGTCCGGAGCACCTTCCGCATGGTCTCCTGCGAAATGCGCGGGTCGCGGCGCAGGGCACGGGAAACCGTCGAGGCATTGACCCCTGCCAGTTTTGCTATGTCATGAATCGTTATGCTCATCCGTCACCTTATTTTACAGGTTTTGATCTCGAACGGCTTCAATTTCAACTGATATCCGCCGCCGCTGCTCTTGATTTCCGCGCCGTCTTCCCATTCGATGAGATTGGTCTCGCAAAGTTTAGCATCTTTTTTGCGAAGAACAAGGGTGCCTTGTGAATTTTCTCCTTTTGTTTCGACGATGCGGATGACGAGACACTCTTCCTTTTCCGCTTTCTTGACGGCTTCCAGCGAGAGCCCGTCAGATTCGAGCCGGCAGACCGGTTCCGTCTTTTCCGCGCTGTACCCTGCAAAGCAGAGCGGAACGCGGTTGAGCGCCGCCGCTTCGGCATGGACATCTGATTCCGTAAGCGGGCTGTTGTGCGGCAGAAAACTGTAAGTGAACTCGTGATGTCCCATATCGGCATCGAAGTCCGGATACTTCGGGGAGCGCAGAAGGGCAAGGTCAATGACGCCGTCCTTGACTTTATAGCCGTATTTGCAGTCATTGAGGAGAGCCGCGCCGTAATGTGCTTCAGAGAGATCCGCGTAACGCTGGCCGGCAGTCTCGAACATCGCCGCATCCCAGCTTGTGTTGTCATGAGTCGGGCGCCTGACCGTTCCATATTGAATGTCAAAAGTTGCTTCCTGCGCCCGCACATTGACGGGGAACGCGGTCCGCAGGAGCTTTCGTGCTTCGTGCCATTCCACCGTTGTGACGAAGTCGAGCCGTCTGCTGTCATGCATCAGGATGACTTGCTGGCACATGGCGGAACCACCGTAACTGTAAGAGAATTCCAGTCTGGAATAGATGTCGCCGTCTGCTGTCCTGACTGCCTTTTCCGCCTGAAGCACTTCAATGAACTCTTTTTCATAGTAAAGATCGACGTCCCAGGCTTCGTAGTCGTTGGGGTGGTCATGATACAGCGAAAGGATGTTGGCGGGGGCGGACAAGACATCGCGTCCCGCCTCTTTGTCGAAGGCTTTCAGCAAAGCCCCGCCGGGTGCGAATTCGTATCGGATGAACTTATTTTCAAGAATCAGGTTTTTTCCTGTTTCCAGTGTTTTCTTTCCGGCTTTTCCGCCTTTCCCAATGGTGGAGAAGGAGCTTCCCGGCAGATTGACGGATGCGAAGAACCTGCCGTTGTCCTCCTGCGTCATGATTTCTTTGCCGGAGTCGTCGAATACGCGGCAGGAAGCCCAGTCCGCCGGCAGCTCGACGATTCCGCGGAAACGGCTGGAAAGCGTGTTGACGAGTGCCATGGAATCCTTCTGTTTCCTGAACAGCTTTTCCGCTGTCTGCTCCAGCAGTTTCAGGCAGGATTCATGAATTCGGGCATGTTCTTTTTCGGTGGTTTCATAAACGAGGCGGATCGAGGAACCCGGAATGATGTCATGGAACTGATTCAGCAGCAGAGTCTTCCAGTTCCGGTCCAGTTCTGCGGACGGATATTCCTTCAGGGGCAGATGCGAAGCCAGAAATTCCACGGCGGTGAGCATCTGCTCATTTTTCCGGTTCCAGCGCTTTGTGCGTGCCTGCGTCGTCAGTGTGCCGCGATGATATTCCAGATAGAGTTCGCCTTCCCATTTTGCGAGCCGGTCTTTCTGTTTTGCCAGCTCCCGGAAAAATTCATCTGCGCGTTTGCAGGCGAGTTTCGGGGAAAACTCCAGATTTTTCTGCCTTTTGATGCGTTCTAGATGCTCCGGCGTCGGTCCTCCGCCCCCGTCTCCGATTCCGAAAAGACAGAGGAACTTGTCGAGGAATCCATTTTCCTTGAAACGGTTCTGCGCCGGAATCAATCCGTCCGGCAGGACTTCGGAGTTGTAGGTGTTTTCCGGCGGGAAATGAGTCAGGATTTCGGTTCCGTCGATGCCGGCCCAGCGGAAGGTGTTGTGCGGAAAAGTGTTGATCTGGCTCCATGAGAGTTTCTGCGTCAGGAAACTGTCGCACCCGGAACGGCTGATGATCTGCGGCATGGCGGCGGAATAACCGAATACGTCCGGCAGCCAGAGGTTTTTGACATCCACGCCGAATTCATCCATGAAGAAATTCTTGCCGTGGAGGAACTGGCGGATCATGGACTCGCCGCTGATGATATTGCAGTCCGCTTCGACCCACATGCCGCCCTGAAGCTCCCAGCGCCCCGCCTTGACCTGTTTTTTGATTTCTGCATAAAGTTCGGGATAGTTGTCCTTGACGAACTGATAGAGCTGCGGCTGAGAAGCTCCGAAAATATAGTCGGGGTACAGTTCCATAAGGCGCAGCTGGTTCGCGAATGTGCGTGCCGCCTTGCGGATGCTTTCCCGCACCGGCCAGAGCCAGCCGACGTCAATGTGTGCATGGCCCACGGCATAGACGCTGGATGCGGATGCCACGGCGGGATGGGAAAGGATTTCCGTGAGTTCGCTGCGCGCTTTGGACGCATTTTCCGGATTCCCATGATAGACGGATATGGCGTTGTTGAGCGCATAAAGAAGTTTCATGGCGCGATAATCGTTTTCCGGGAGTGTGCGGAGCGCCTGATACAGAACCTCGACGTCGTTCCAGAGCTGCCAGGCTTCGCGGTTGAAGACTGCTAGGCGCATGGTTTGCGCGATCCCGCTGTAATGCCCATACGGATGCGGCGTGTCCAGGCGCGGTTCATTGTCCAGCAGGACACCGAACAGATGATTGGCGGCAGCCTCGACCCAGAGATCAAGTTTCTCGCCGCCTTCCGCGCGTTTCGGAAAGACGTATCTTTCTCTTACGAACAAGCCGGAGTAGACCGAACCTGCGGAAAATGCGCAGACCGGAACGCCTTTGCCGTCGAAAAGCATCGACTCTCCCGACAGATTGAGGTAGAGTGCTGTTTCTTTGTCTTTCCAGGTTTCTGGGACAATCGCTTGCAGATGAAACCATGCGCTGTCCCATGTTTCTCCCCAGAGTTCCCCTTCCTTTATTTTTTCATACTTGAGTTTCAAGCGGTCCCGGAACTTGACAGGATCTTTGCTGATCCCGTATTCCGCCTGAAGCGGAATCGTTTCTCCGTAAATGTCGTTTTTGATCCTTCCCAGAAATTTTTCAATGTGTCTCTTATGGATTCTGAATACATTCTCATGCATGAGAACAGCCTTTCCTTTTTTATTAGTGCAATCGGTTGCATAAGATATAATATGATCAGGAAAAGAAAAAAGTCAACTGCATTTTTTATGAAAATCCGGTTTTTCGGAAAGAAACGGACTGTTCAGTGCGGGCAATTGGATGTCCGGCATCGGGTGTGCCTGTTCGGAATCGGTGGACCTGCGCCTGCGGTTATCATAATATTTTTGCGGGAGACTGACGCCCCGTCCGGGAACCGGGATGGAATATCGTGTTTTTTGAGTTTGCGCAGGTTGTTTTTTGCGGATTGGACTGTATATTTTCAGATTCCACCTGCGGCGGATTTGGCGATGCCCGCGAGCCATGTCCTTTTGTTTGAAATTCCTGCGGTCGGAGAGATTCTTGCTTACGGGGATGCCGGCTTGGCGGATTCCCGTTTTCCGCCCTGTTCGACCTTTAAGATTGTTTCCACACTGATGGGACTTGACCGCGGGGTGCTGGCGGACTGCAATTCGCGCCTTGGGTATGACGGCACGAAGTACGAATACGATACCTGGAACAGGGATCTCACGCTTCTGGAAGCTTTCCGTTTTTCCTGCGTGCCGTATTACAAGAAACTGACGGGCAGACTTGAGAAAACATATGTTCAGGGGGTGCTTGACCGGCTTTCCTACGGGAACCGCGATATTTCCGTATGGAACAGCAACGGGCATAATGTGTTCTGGATCGAATCAAGCCTGCTGATCTCGCCCCGGGAGCAGCTTCGCGTATTGGAAAGGATATTTTCCGGCGGGTCCGGTTTTTCTCCGCGCCATGTCGCTCTGCTGAAGGAATGTATGCGTTACGGGGATATCGGGAAGATCAGATTTTATGGAAAGACCGGTACCGGGCGCAACCACAATACCAACAGGCTGGAGGCATGGTGCGTCGGTTTTCTTGAATATCCGGACGGCGGTATCGTCTATTATGCGGCTCATGGTGCGGACCGGAACCGGGATGTCGTCAGCGGCGAGCTCCGTGAATCCATCCGCCGGTTCGTTTCAAAGGGGACGGGGAGCGCAGCATTGAGAAGCGGAAATGGATGAAACTGTTGCGGAGTCTGCTCTGGTTATGATTTCGAGCTTCAGATATACGAAGGGAATGGGAAAGGAGTTTTCTGCATGAACAGAATCATTACGATCGGACGCGAGTTCGGCAGCGGAGGGCGGGAACTCGGCTTGAAGCTGGCGGAGAGACTGCGGATTGCCTATTATGACAGAGAGATCATCACGGAGATTGCCAGAAAGACTTCGTTGGCGGAACAGTATGTCCAGCAGGTTGTCGAGCGCAGTCCGTCGCATTGGTTTCCGCTGACGACCGGATACAGTTTTTATCTGAATGTCGATCCGCTGCAGGAACAGAATTTGTCTATTTACCAGGAACAGTGCCGGATCATAAAAGAGATGGCGTCGAAGTCGGATTGTATTCTTGTGGGGCGCTGTGCGGATTACATCCTCCAGAGTCAAAAGCCGTTCCGTGTTTTCGTTCATGCCGATCTGGAAGAGCGTCTGGCGCGCTGCCGGAAAAGACTGCCCCGGCAGGAGCAGTTGACGGATAAGGAACTGAAACAGCGTATCCTGAGCATTGACAAAAACCGTGCCGCCTATTATCACTTCTACACCGGGCAGGTCTGGGGGGACAAGGCGCATTATGACCTTTGCATCAATACCGCGTCCTGCCCCATTGACAAGCTGGTTTCTGCCATACAGGAAATGCTTTCGTAAAACCGCCGTTTTATTAAGAAAAATTGTTTTAATAGTGCGATGCTCTGCATCGCCAAAATAGCTTCATGCAGGACTCTCAGCCCTGCTTCGGTCCAGCTGAATAAGCTGGTCGCCGCAGGCGAAATCCCCGATAGTGCGTATGCTTGCATCGCGGTAGTTTATTTTTCAATCAGGAGGTTTTCAGGAGCCGCCGCCGCAAGCGGAAGGCTCGGGGCGCAGATACGGAATGCGTAATCTTCACGTGCCCAGGGGAACCGGATGCTCCAGATTTCATCCCTTGTGCTTTTCTTACGGGGTATTTTGATGTATTGCGCGGATTTGACTTTTCGGACTTCTTTCACGATTTTGCCTTCGGCATTCAATATCTGGACGTCGACCGGTTCCGCTGTGGTTGCCGTGACTTCGACTGCGGCGTATTCCGCATCTGCCGGAACCGTGAAGTAATAACGGTATCCTCTCCCCCCGAAGAGATTTACTTCTTCTTCCGTAAGGATCGCCTGTCCGCTGCCTGACGGATGGAGTGATATGCAATGTCCGCCGGGATTGATTTCGAACAGAAACATTCCCCCGTCCCCCTTGACTTTCAGATGATAGGTAAAATCTGTCTTGTCCGTTGAAAAACGGTCATAAAGGGCACCATTCCGGTCACGTATAAGACACTGCATTTTGAATTTTCTTTTTCCCACCTGGAACCCTGTAAAATGGACTGGATAGTTTCCGGGGGCGGAGAAGGCTTGGATGAAGCGAAAACTTTTCCTTATCCTGTTTTTTTCTCCTGCGACTACAGTTTTTCCTGTCAATGGAGAGAGTTTTGCAATTTCAATTTTTCTGCTTCTGTTGCTTATGGCACGCTCAGACGGTTTCGGAGAATTTGCCGCGACAAATTTTGCCAGATCGAACTGTTTCAACTTCGTCGGATCAGGTCCGAACAGGAGCGTGCCGGACAGCGAAGTGATTCCGTAACCGGTCATGCCATTGAATTCGATCGGAACCGGGAACTGGGTAATTACTTTCACATGATCCAGCATGAGATTGCCGATATCCGCTGATCCTCCGGCAAGGACAATCGCGGCAGAATCATTGTAACTCATATTTCTGAATACCACATTCTGCAGAATGACTTTGAGCCCGGTGTCATTTTGCTCCTTTAAGAGGAAGGGAATACCCCGGTTATTCTCGACCTGGCAGTTTTCAACTCTGATTTCTCCTCGTGCTTCTCTTGTGGCGATGACAATGCCGTATTGATTTGAGCTGATTCTTGAATTTTTTACCGTTATGGAAACAGGAACTGAGTTCTTTTTCATTCTTTCGATGCAGAACATGATTCCCGCAGAGGCATTTTCCGAAAATTCACAGTTGTCAATTACAATGTTGGTAAAGCGTTCCCCAAGATAGTTCGGTTCAAAATCAATTCCGCATTGCGGGGCGGTGCCTCTTGTGCTGATGAATCTGGAATTGCGTATTACCATATTCTCCACGCTGATCAGGCTGATCCCCTGACGGTAATGGTCTTCCGATGTGACATTCTCCACTGTAATGTCTCTGGAATAGGAAAGGTGTTTTCCTCTGGCTACGTAAATGCCGTCGCCGCCGGATGATTTGAGGGTAAGACCGGAGATCTTTATATTCGTCCCCCCGCGGATTGAAATTGTATGCCGCCATTCCGAAAATTTGTAAAGCGCAGGATTGTCATAATCCTTTTTATTCATTGCCAGCGTAACCGCGCCTTCTCCTCTGATTGTGACATTGGAGACGTTATTGACGTTGATGAGGGAATCGTTGGCTCCTTTGAATTCCCCCTTTTTTGCCCGCAGAGTCACTCCGTCTTCGAAGATGATTTCCTGATTGGAACGGAGAAACAGCGGGCGCGTGACCCAGTCTTTCCCCGTGTTGTCCACGATCACTTTCCGTGCCCCGGAATCGATTGCCTTCTGCAGTGCTGCTGTCGCGTCTTCCTGATTGAATCCGAAAGCGGATGCTTTAACCGTGTCCTGTGCGCCCAGTGTGCAGATGCCGGCACACAGCAGAATACCGGTCAGTTTTATCTTGTTCATTCTATCAGCTCCTGTTATTGTGTTGTTGAAAAATGTCTTAAACCGAAGATCGTTTATCAGTAGTTGATGCAGGCATTGTAGAGCATCACGGTTCTTACAAGATTTTTTCCTGAATCATAACTTACAGCATAAGGGGATATTTCGCTGTTCTTAAAAGAGAATACCTGTACGGACCCATCCGGTTTCAGCAATGGTATATTGCTCCGGGAGCCCGCTTCATGACCGTTGAGGACCGGTGCGGGTTCGCCAGGGGAGTAAACGCATGAAGCAACGGGAGATGACATTTGTGCCAGATACGACAGTCTGCCCAACCCCCTTTCATCCTGATACAGTTTTGTCAAGCGAGGTCGACTGCTCTGTGCACTGGAGTTTACATAGGCATTGTATGAACTTTTTGTTCCGTAACCGCAGTAAAGATAACTGCAGTATCGGTTGGAGAGATTGGTTCCTTGGTATCCAAATGTTTTGTAATTTGAAAACCGGGAACTTCTGATACTTGCGGGACAATAAAAATATTTGATTCCATCGTCTAGATCCTTACCGGCAATGATTCCCGTCGACCTTTTCCCGCCATTTGCCGATTTGCCCAAGTTGACAGCATAATTTGTACGTATGATAACATTTGTCTGTTCCTCGCATTCACCGCTTCCCCGCCCATCCGAACCAGGCATGAGGTCGTTTTGTTCATTTGCATACATATTTACATCAACTCCTATCTGCTTCAAATTGCTCATGCAGTTGACAGAATATACCTTTTTGCGTGCCGCATTCAATGCAGGAAGGAGCATCGCAGCAAGAATCGCGATGATCGCAATTACCACCAAAAGTTCTATTAATGTGAAATATTTTCCTGACCGTCTCATTTGCTTGTTCTCCTTAATGGTTGTTCGTATTGCTGTGCTTGTTTTCATGGTTATTCTTCTGATTATGAACGGATCAAGATTTCCGGCTCCAATATTTTGTATTCCGGAACGGTCTCTTTCAAGTGTTGCAGCAGCCATGAAACCTGTTCCTCAAGCATGAAGTCGGAGGTGTTGATCGGAAATACGGAAAACCGTCCCGCACGGGTGTTGTTCAGACCGTAAAGCCGGATATTTTTCCCGAATCGTCTGTGTTCCTGCATGGCTTTCATTCCGCCGAGAGCACGGTAATCATCGGCAAAGATCCAGCATTCCGCCTTTTCTCCGTGCCCCAAAGCACAAGTCACCGCGCTATAGCTTTGTTCGAATATCAGATCGGAACAGTCGAAAGGCTGGCGGTCGCAGTCCTCCAGGGGATACAGAATACTCTCCGTCCCGTTTTCCTTCAGAAACGCTGCGGATTCGGCGCAGTACATTTGAAAATACTTGTCAACCATGACATAAGCGGTCCGCCGTGCTCCATGTTTCAGAATGTCTTCGGCATATTTCAGGAAGACGGCGTTATAATCGAACCTCAAATCATTCCGGGAATATTCGTTGTTGGCGCTGACATAATCAATCCCATTGTCTTCGATCAGGCGGATCAGGCTCTCCTCTCCGACCGGCGAGCCGAGGATGACGAATGCGGAACAGCCCCGGTTGATGAGATCCCGGATTCTTTGCAGATTTTCCTCTCTGCTGTTTCCCATGGTGACGGCATAAACGCTTTCCCCGGTTTTTTCGAGCTCGGAGATCAGGCGTATCGTGAGGTTTCTGTTTTCCTCGGTGTGGTAAGTGCGCTCCTGGGAAAAAAGAATCGCCACGGTTCTGGTCTTCTCCCCGACCATGATCTTGTAACCGATATTCGGCTGATATC
>DXVA01000030.1:17075-23280 GCA_019408975.1 Lentisphaeria bacterium
CCGGAACAGTAGTTGCGCCGTCCGTTCAGGATCTGCGAAACAGTCGGCACCGCCAGATTTGCCGCCGCCGCAACTTGCTTCAACGTGATCTTTTTCGTTTTTATCATAACTGCCTTTTTTATATGCAAAGTAGTTTGTGTGATATATTATATTCGATTTTCCTTCTATTGTCAAGAGGCTATGCAAACTATTTTGTATATTTTTTCTTCCTGTTTTGTTTTTCCGCTGGAAACAGAGGGCGGGGAGACGGGAAATATGGGACAACCCGGAAATTTTTTCTCCCTTCTGCCGCATGGTTTTCCGCCGCGCTGAAGAAAAACGGGGGAGCCGCCGCACTTTTTCCCTGCCGCGTTGTCAAAAAGAGAGGAGGAACAGAGTTTCCGCTTAAGTTTTTTAGTATTGAATCGGGATTTGACTTGAAAAATGAGAGAGAATCGTTACAGTAAACCGGAAGCGGTCGGAAGTCCGCATGAAACGGGTGGTTTGGATGACTTACAAAATGAAAAGCAGAAGCGCGCCGGAGGAGAATCTTCCCCTGTCCGGGGAATCCTCCCGGGATGACGTTTCCGTCAGAGCGGTACAGGCGGAGAAGCTTGCCGCCGAGTCCGGAGGCATTCCCAATCCCGCCGACCTGCCGTATGTGGAGCAGGAAGATACATTTGAATGTGACGGCGCGCTGCGCACCTATATGCGGAACATGGCGGACGCCATTCCCCTGACCACGGAAAACGAGTGTGCAATCTGGGACGAGATTGCGGAGCTCCATGAGCTGATGCGGCGCAAACTCTATCCTTTCGCCTTTGTGGTCCGCCTGCACGCCAAACTGTTCGAGAAATGCCGGAATCCGGACACTCTTTATGAGGTATTTTCGCAGTCGGCTGTTCAGGCGATCGGCGGGACCGGAGAGGTGATCCGGCTTATGCCGACCGCGAAAGAGGAACTTCTGGATTGCCTGAAAGAGCTCCATAGCGCCTATGTCGGCGGCGATCCCGAAACTATCGACGCCGCGCGGAATCTGCTTGTGGAGCTGATGATGGCTTATCCCGTTCAGATGGACCGGATTTTCCAGTGCTTCGACACGCTGCGCTCCTACGCAGGACAGCTGAAGAATCCCGGTCAGGAGGCGGAGTCCCTGCTGGCAGAGGAGCTGGTCTGCACCATGGAGGAATTCAATTCGGTCTATCAGGAACTGGAGGGCGTCTATCATCTGCTGGACGAGAAGCGGCGTGTGCTTGCCGAGGGGAACCTGCGGCTGGTCGTAAGCATCGCTAAAAAGTTTCAGGGCAGGGGAGTCCCGTTTGTCGATCTGATCCAGGAGGGCAATATCGGGCTGATGAAGGCACTCGACAAATTCGATTACAAACTGGGGCATCGTTTCAGCACATATGCGACGTGGTGGATCAAACAGTGCGTGTTTCATGCGATCGGGCGTCAGGCACGCGTGATCCGCCTGCCTGTCCACATGCTGACGACCCTGAACAAGATCAATCATGCGGAGCAGTGTTTTCTGCAGGAACACGGGCGCGAGGCGACGGTCGAGGAGATTGCCGCCGAACTGGAAATGACGCGCGAGCGCGTGAATTCCATGAAACGCATGGCAATGCAGGCGATCTCCCTGCAGGCTCCGCTTTCCGCATGGAACGACGGCAGGGATGCGTCCGTTGAAGATACCGTGATGACACTGCGGGACGATGATGACCCGATGCGCAGTTTTGCGCAGAAGCTGCTGCGGCAGAAACTGTTCGAGACACTTCGGACACTTCCCCCGCGTTCGCGCGAAGTGCTTTCCATGCGTTACGGTCTGGACGGAGGGCGCCCGAAGTCCCTGACGGAAGTCAGCACTTACTTTAATATATCGAGAGAACGCATCCGGCAGATCGAATCCGGCGCGATTGCAAAATTGCGCGATCCCTCCACCATCAAAATGTTCGAGGATTATTTTTCATGAAAAACGCTCCTGTGCGTGTGACTTATGCACGCTGTGCCTCCTATGCCGACCGCCGTATCCTGAAAGAAGCGATTGAAAAAGCGCTTGCGGCACAGATTGAGGATTGCGGCGGTGTGTCCGGGAAAAAGATCATGCTGAAACCCA
This sequence comes from Lentisphaeria bacterium, assembly GCA_019408975.1. Taxonomy (GTDB): domain Bacteria; phylum Verrucomicrobiota; class Lentisphaeria; order Victivallales; family UBA1829; genus UBA11452. The sequence continues at coordinate 19,168 of DXVA01000030.1, forward strand.
ACCTGCTGGCATGGCGGCGGAAAGAGGATATCGCATGTGTGCATCCGGCTTTTGTCGTCGAGAGCGCCCGCGCATTTCTGGATGCCGGAGCCGCGGAAGTTGCTGTCATTGAAAATCCGGCGGTTCAGACTGCTCCCGCGATCATCAGGTCGATGGGGATTGCCGGCGAACTTGCCGCAATGAACGTGAAAGTTGCCAATTTCGAACGTTTTGCGAAGATTGCCCCGCCGGAGAATGTCCGCTTCAGGAATATCGAAGCCGCGCAGGAGTATCTGGAGTTCGACGCCGTGTGCGATATCGCCAAAGCCAAGACTCACGGCATGATGAAGCTGACTCTGTGTGTCAAAAATCTGTTCGGCATGGTCAAGGGCAGCGAGCGTATGGGGTGGCATCTCGCGGTCGGCAGGGACTTTGCGATGTTTGCCGATATGCTTCTGGACATCTATCTGACGGTTCGCCCGCAGTTCAATCTTCTGGACGCGATCACCTGCATGGAGGGGAACGGGCCCGGAAGCGGGACCCCGGCGGAGCGCGGTTTCATTGCCGGCGCATCGGATTCGCTTGCGCTGGACGCCTCGGTCGCGCCGCTCCTGGGGGTGGACGATCTTCTGATCCTGAAGAATGCGGAACGCCGCGGATTGCTTGTCCCTTTTGAAAATACGGGCGACGTTCCCGGGCGGAATCCTATTCTTCTGCCGGACCCACCGGGAATGCTGACGGAATGGGGAGTGTTCCTGCCGCCGTTCCTCAAGGGATGGCTTCGGAACCACGTGATATCGAAACCGCTTCTTGATCCCGCGAAATGCATCGGTTGCGGACTGTGTGCCAAGATGTGCCCGCCGCAGTCTTTGACGCTGAAAGACGGCAGGCCTGTATTCGACCTGCCGAACTGCATCCGCTGTTATTGCTGTCAGGAGCATTGCCCGAAAGGGGCGATCATCCCGAAGAAGACCTTTCCGATGCGCTGTATGGAAGGCGTCGAGGACTGCATCCGTTTTCTCTTCGGGAAATGAGCTTATCGGCTGTTTTTACTAGTGCGATGCTCTGCATCGCAAAAATGCTTCGTGCAGGACTTTCAGTCCTGCTTCGGTCCAGCAGAACAAGCTGATCGCCGCAGGCGAAATCCCCGATACCCCGCGTGCTCTGCACCGGGGGTGCTCATTCAGCGTTTCTTTTCCGCTTGTTCCCTTTCGGCTCGGGACGGGTAATAGGCAACGGAGAAAGAGCTTTTCTTTTTGCGCCCGAGCAGGGCTTTGAACTCATAATCAATAGACTGGAACTTCAAATCCCGGTATCCTGTTTTCCTGATGAAATCGGCAAACGCCTCGGGGTCTCCGGCAAGCAGAGCGCCTTTTTCAGAAATCCGGTCACGGTATAATTCAAAAAAGACATCATCATTCACCTCACATGCGGGAGGGCGTCCCTCGGAATAATTTTCGAGCACGGCAGCCCACCAGCGTTCGCCTACGACCACCGGAACCGGATCGGAACGTTTGCTGTGCCAGAAAGCCAGTGCCGGATCGACAATTGCGGAGGGCATGGTGTGAATCCGTTTTCTGGACGAAAACAGCAGGTCGCAGGTCGTGCCGGCCGCCATGCAGAAAAAGAAGAGCAGCAGAAGAAGATAAACACGTTTGAAAATCTCCCGGTCAACGGCGAACGGAAATGCCGCGACAACGGCGATTCCGGTCCAGGAGGCGATGGAACAGAACCACATCATGATCACATCGTTTCCGCAAAGCGCAATCACAATAAAAAAGACGGATGGAACCAGAGTCAGGATCAGGGACCAGCGGAGAATTTCCGTCTCTCTCTTTTTACGGGCCCACCTGCGGAATCGGGGCAGACAGGCAAGCAGCATCACTCCGCCCTGCATTGCAAACGGATAGACTGCCGCCGCAATCACCAGCAGCGGAAGTGTCCAGTCGTGTTCTTCCTCCATTCGGCTGCCGATATGCCTGAGACAGGCAAAATCATGATTCCAAAGCCAGACCAGATGCGGGGAAACAACCAGAAGAAAAGTCGCCAAAGCAAGCCACGGTCCCCATGAAAAGAACTGTTTCCGGTATTCCCCGTTCAGGAAAAAGATGAGCAGGAACCCGGTCAACAGCAGAAAGGTCGAATATTTGTTCAGGATTCCGAGCCCGCAGAAAAAACCGAACAGAAGCCATTGATGGATTCTGTGTTCGCGCAATGCTTTGAAAAAGCAGTATGCCATGACCGGCTGCAGGGCAATTTCAAGGAAATAGGTGCTGAATTTCGTTTCCGACGGAGTGTAATAAAAGAGAAAGAAAAGCAGCAGCGCCGCGACAGCGGAGGCATATTCGTCCCAGAACATCCGTGCGAGTTTGTAGACAAACCACGCGCCGGTCATGAGAGAAAGCTGGGCGGCGAGATAGAGACTCCAGTCGGAGTGTCCCGAGAGGACGGAGAAAAAGTAGCCGACCCAGCCGGAGAGCGGCGGATGTTTGGAGTGTCCCAGCGCCATTTGCGCGCCCCAGGTTATCGTTTCGAGGATATCGAGTCCGAGAATGTTCTGCAGCAGAGAACACTGCACCGTCCAGAAGGTCATTGCAAACGCCATGAAAAACAGCATCAGATTTGTCGGTTTGTCCCATAAGGAAGAAAAGAAGCCTCTGTGCTTCCCGCCGCATTCAGAATTCATGATGAACCTTTCAATACTGGTGAAATTTTAATAGTAACCGGATAATATACAGGGGGCTTGCCGTGATGGCAAATTCATTACATGCCGGAATTTGATAAAACGATTCGTGGAATTGCCTTAACACTTCTGAAACGCCGTCCCGATTGCAGGCAGAAAAGGCAGATGCCTGCGCAGTTTCGCATTGACGCAGCGCAGGCGTTTCTGAAAATCCGGGTGATAGACGATGTGTTTTTCCTGAGGAAACACCGCTCTGTCCTCCGCGACGGCGGACAGGCATTCGCGCCAGCGGGCAAAAACGGAACCGGGACCGAACCGGGCGGACAGCTGTTGCACGGTCGCTTCGTAATCCGGCGCCTTTTCCGCAAGGAGCAGCGCAATGACGGAGTCCGCCAGCGATTCCGGCTTTTGATACAGGTCCTCCGGAAACGGTGATACATCCCGCGCCGCCGGAGAGGCGATTGTCGTAACGCGCGCTCCGCTCAAAAGCATTTCAACCAGGCTCAGGCAGAAGGTTTCCGACCGCCCGGAAGGATTGGGAACCCCGACTCTGGCGCGGCAGAGAACCTCCCATTTTTCAATGCCTGAATTGCCATGGAAAAAAACGGAATCCGTGAGCCTGCCGTCTGCATCAAGAAGGTGTCTGACAAACAAATTCTCATATTTCGGCGATGCAATGCCGTATGCCCCGAGAGTTCCGGAGGAGCTTCCGCCGAGCACGTGCAGCGTGGCTCCGGGAACCGCCGACCGGATTCGTTTCCATGCCGCTGCCAGCAGATGAAATCCTTTCATATAATGCAGTGAGCCCAGATAGGCTACCACAGGTTCACGATCATGGAAAGGATGTTCCCGGACCAGCTGCGGAAGGGAGGCGGGCATCGGCACGCAGTTGTAAATGAATGTGGCTTTGGAAAAGATATCATGATCCCGCAGCATTTCCAGTTGTTCATGCCCGACGCATATCAGCTGGCGCACCGCCGGATTTCGCTCGATTTCATGAATCCGTCTCCGGGAGGTGAAGCAGTGCGCCCAGAGGATCAGGCGGACAGTTTCATGCCGGAACGCTTCCAGGTATTCCGAATCGACACGGGACTCCATGACCAGAATGGAGACCGATTCCTGTATGCAGAGCCGCCGCAGTGCATCGGGTGAAAGCGGCGTGCCGCCTGTGACCAGCTGGCGCACCGCCGGATTCAGCTGAAGCTTTTCCGGCGTGATCAGCGAGATTCGGATATCCGGGTAACGGCATGCCAATGACTGCGCGATCAGGAGGATTTCAAACTCCGTACCGCCGATGCCGGGGTTTCCTGTTTCCTCCAGCCGGGTATAATCTATTTCAGGACGGACCGCCTGAATGAAGAATGCTGTATGAATCATGGCGTGCTGTCCTCAGAAAAGTATCTCGGCGGCTTCCGCTTCTTCCATGCCGCGAATACAGCGGGCGGGACGGC
>DXVA01000300.1 GCA_019408975.1 Lentisphaeria bacterium
GGATGTGATATATTCCCATGCGGCTTCGGGAATCATATACCCCGCATCACAGCGAAAGCCGTCCACGCCTCGCATGCACCATGTGCGGAACACCGCAGCAAGATATTTCCAGAGCTCCGGCTTGGAATGATCCAGCTCGGTCAGATCGCCCCAGACGACTCCCCACGCGCCGGGGGAATGGATGGTTCCGTCGGGTTCCCGCACCAGCCATTCCGGGTGCGTTTCGTGAATTTTCGCCGCCCATCCTGTATGGTTGATCGCAATGTCGATAAAGACCTTGCCGTTTTTCCGGTGAACCGCATCCACCAGTTCGCGGAACTGATCCAGCGGAGTCGCCTTGCGGTCGAATTCGGCAAGTTCGGGATTGATCGCCGTGAAGTCCAGCGCCGCATAGGGGCTGCCGTAACGCCCCATACGACCGTAAACGGTCGGCGTGGGATTGATCGGGAGCAGGTGGAGGATGCGGCAGTTCAATGTATCGAAAATATGGTCGAGCTCCTTGATGAGATCGCGGAATGTGCCGGATGGAGGAATCACGGAGTAGGCGTTTCCGTCAAGCCGGGCAAGTTCCTCGCGCGATACATTTTCCGGGAGTTTGGACACCGCGTTGCTTTTATTCATTCCGAACTGGCGGACAAAAGCGCAGTAAATACTGTTGGAACAGCAGTAAGTGGCAGGCTCGACATTGATATGGACATTCTCCCCCTCAATCCATACGGGCTCCTCGCCGTTCTCGCCGGCGATATAACATTTGGCTTCAAAATGCCCCTCCTCGGTCAGCATGAGCGTCAGGCTGTAAGTATAATCGTCCACTTTGTTCATGCGGACATTGTGCCAGTCCTGGAAACCGGGTGTGACGCCTTTTTCAACCTTTGCAATCGTTTCGGAGCGTTTCCATGCGGCATTTCCGAGATTTGTCATCAGGTAAACCACTCCGGGAATTACCGTATCGCTTTCAATGCGGAATTCGAGCAGGTCGCCGCAGTAAAGCAGGCAGTGTTTCCCCTGAACCGGAGTCTGTATGTATTTTGCCATATCGTTTTTCCTTTTACTTTACGGTGATCTCGAAAGGAACGCTCTCCACATCCACGGACTGAAGATTCAATTTCCCTTTGATCGTATAGGGGACATGCCTGCCGGCATCCCTGAGGTCTTTCAGAAAGGTCAGCGGCACTACGACCAGCGCATGATTCGTGCCCGGATTCAACACCAGAGGAGAACGGAGATTGATGCGTTTCCGTTTCCGGTCATACGTGGGGCTCTGTTTCCAGCCGTCCTCCGGCAGCGCCTTCGTCTGCGCCAATGTGCCGGGCGCGTAATAGATATTGATGTTCGCGCTCTCGAACATATACCACTCATCCAGTGTGACAGGAGTCAGCCCGACATTCTTCAGGGAAAAAGTGATTTTCACATTCTCCTCGCCCGCATAATATTCCTTGCGCGGAGTCACAACCGACAATTCCAGACTGTAATCCTTCAGTTTCGGAAAGCGGATTGCGGAGACCACATGTTTCTCCTTTTTCGTGTCCTGCTCCGAAGAACAGGACGCCGCCAGAACCGTCAATGCCGCCGCAAACAACGCCATGATGATTTTCATTTTACCAACAGCTCCTTTTATTTTACAGCCGGGACCGGAGAATACGCCGTTTTCAAGGCTTCCTGTTTTCCTGTTCCCTGTTTTTGCTTCTTTCTCTTGCCTGACGGAAAAACTCCTGCATCAGCGCCCTGCATTCCAGCTCCAGAACGCCGCCCTTGACCTCGACATTGTGAAGCATCCCTTTGAATCCGGTCACGTCCAGCGCGGAACCGCAGGCGCCGCAGCGGGGGTCGCCGAGCCCGTAGACGACGCGGTCCACCCGTGCATTCACCATTGCGCCCGCACACATTGCGCAGGGTTCCTTCGTCACGAAAACCGTGACACCGTCCATCCGCCAGTCGCCTATGGCATTCGCGGCGGCGGTCAATACCAGAATCTCTGCGTGCGCCGTTGCATCTTTCAGCATTTCGACCTGATTCCATGCCTTTGCAATCACCATGCCGTCTTTGACCGCAACCGCCCCCACGGGAACCTCGCCATCCGCCGCCGCACGTTCCGCGAGGCGGAGCGCCGCACGCATATAGTATTCATCCGTAAACAGATTCAGTGGTTCGTCAACGGATATCAAGTTCTTTTTTTCTGACTTCATCAATGGCTTCCTCTCCGTAAAGCGCCCTTAAAAGTTTCATGTTCATTTCATAAAAGACCTGCGAATCGGGCTTGGTAATGACTTCGCCGCGCGAGAGTTCCAGCATACGGCGGCGTTTTGCGGAATCGTCCAGATAAAGTTCCAGATAGCGGGCAAGCGTACGGGGGCTGAGCTCGTCGAACTCTTTCTGCCCGAACGCCTCCACATAATCCGCGGCAATCACGGAAAGCAGGTCCGGCGTAATATGTTTCATCCCGCGCGACAGAAACAGGTCCTCGATCATCTCCTGGCACCGTATTTCGTCGAACAGCGGGAAGTTGAAGACACGTCCGCGGCTTGAAATGTTCGGCGGGAAACCGTAATTCGAAGCCAGGACCACCATCATGTTCGGAGGCAGGGAAAACGACCCCCCGATGTAGGTGCGGAAGTAATACCAGTTGATCGAACGTGTATCAATATCATCAAAGAAAAGAACGAATTTCTTATTCTTGCAGGGAGTCAGCTTTGCAATCAGCCCCTCCAGCCCTTCCTGCAAATCCTCCGGCCCCGCCAGGATCAGAGTCAGTTCGGAGAACTTCAGGCAATAGGCGATCGTCATCTGCGTCTTGCCCAGCCCCGGCAACCCGCTTACCAACAGAGGCAGATTGTATCTTCCGGCGACGAATGCCCCGAAATGCTCCGAAAGCACTCGTTTTGCCTCGCCGTACCCGTAGAACTCATTTACGCCGCGGATTGATTTCAAGGCTACGGATGTAAATTCGCCGTGAGCATAGCGGAAAGTGCGCCCGGATGAGAAAATATCATGTTTGACGAAACGCGAATCCAGCTCCATTGCCAGCCCCTTCAAGGTGGAACGCAGGAAAAGAGACGATGAGAGCTGAAACTTCTTCACCTCGGGATTCAGGCGCGAAAGTTCGGGGACTCCCTCCGAATGAATCAGCATCAGATAAAGCGAAAGCAGACGTTCCAGCGCCTTTGCAAAGTTTACGGCATGGCGCATGGAACTGCCGATCACGGTGTCGGGGTCTTCCACTGCTTTCAGCATTTCCGGTGAAAAACGGATCGCATGGTTGATCCGCATCAGAGCATCGAACAGCGCGTCATCCACGCATTGGCGGAATGTTTTCGAGCTGCAGCGGAACGCAATCTCGTTCCATGCATCGACCGAGTCCGGCACCTCCGAGGAAACGGATTCCAGTCTCGGGTCAATCGTCGCCGCGCCCGGAGCGCCGGCTTCTCCGTGCAGTTTGCGGAACAGAATGCGCAATGCTTCCAGCAGATCTTTTGAATTGCAGTCGCAGACAATGCGCGCGGAACCGTCTCCGCTCATTTTCTCAAACAGGATATGGAAGGAGGTCTCCGCCTTTTTCAAAGCATCTTCCATCTTCCCGATTTCTGATGATTCCGCCATTCCGACCTCCAATTGGTTGCTGTTATTCCAAAGGGACGGAAAGAACCAGGGGAAACCTGATTTCCTTTCCGCATGAATCTCCCTTATTCCTGTTTCATTGCCTCTTTCAAACGGGCGCTGATACGGACGGAACAGAAATCCGGACCGCACATCGTGCAGTATTTGCCGTCATGCTTTCTGGCGATTTCCTCCGCCGAACTTTCCCGGATCGCATCCGCACGATAGGCGCGGGCGCGGTCTTCGTCTATCGCATGGGAGAACTGCTTGTCCCAGTCGAATTCCGCACGGGCGTCGCTGATTGCGTTGTCACGGTCGCGCGCGCCGGGCTTGTTGAGCCCGATATCTGCGGCATGGGCGGCAATCTTGAACGCCACGACGCCGCGGCGCACATCCTCGTTGTTCGGGAGCCCGATATGTTCTTTCGGAGTCACATAGCAGAGCATTGCGGCGCCGTAATACGCCCCGAGCATACCGCCCATGGACGCAACCAGATGATCATAGCCGGGAGCACAGTCGATCACGACGGGGCCGAGGATATAGAACGGCGCGTCGCCGCAGACTTCCTGCTCGCGCTTCATGTTCATCTCGATTTCATTCATCGGGATGTGCCCGGGGCCTTCCACCATCGCCTGGACTCCCGCCTTGCGGCAGCGGAACACCAGTTCGCCCAGTGTGTCGAGTTCCGCGAACTGCGCTTCGTCACTGGCGTCGGCGAGACAACCGGGGCGCAACCCGTCGCCGAGAGAAAGCGTCACGTCATATTTCAGGCAGATTTCGAGAATCTCATCGAAAAATTCATAGAAGGGATTCTCCTTCTTGTTCTTCGCCATCCAGCCGGCAAGCAGAGCGCCGCCGCGGCTGACGATTCCGAGTTTGCGTTTCATCGCCAGCGGTACATATTTATGGAGCAGCCCGGCGTGGATCGTCATATAATCGACCCCCTGCTGCGCCTGTTCCTCCATGACCTGGAGCATGAGTTCGCGGCTGATGCCGTCCGCGCCTTTGCGCGCAACCATCTCATATACGGGCACCGTTCCGACCGGAGCATGGCACTTCGCAAGGAGATCCGCGCGGATCTTCGTGATATTGCCGCCGGTGCTGAGGTCCATGACCGTGTCCGCGCCGTATTTCAGCGCGGTCTGCAGTTTTGCCTGTTCCTCTTTCGGGCAGCTGGAAAGGGAGGAGTTTCCGATGTTCGCGTTGATCTTGGTCAGAAGCTCGCGCCCGATCCCGACCGGTTCCAGATTCTTATGATTGATGTTCGCCGGGATGACGATCCGCCCGTCGGCGACTCTTTCGCGGATAAACTCCTCACTGCGCCCCTCTTTCACGGCGACGCGCTTCATCTGTTCGGTAATCTTTCCCTCTTTTGCAAGAAGGGCTTGAGTCAAGCCTGACATGATCTATTCTCCTCTAAAAGTTTAATGGTCTTTTCCAATGCTCCGGCATGTCTGCAAACCGCCGCTTTCGCCTTTTCCCCCAGCATATGGCGTTTTTCCGCATCCCCTGCCAGAGATTCCACCGCGGCGGTCAGTTCGCCGTCCGCATGGATGCTCAGGACGCCGCCGCCTTTCAGCAGAGCGTCGAACGCCTGCCGGAAGTTTTTCATTTCGGGGCCCGTGATGATTGTCTTTCCCATCTGCGCGGGCTCAATGATGTTCTGTCCCTCGTTGTTTCCGGCGAAAGTCTTGCCCATCAGGACGATATCCGAAGATTTGATGAACCTCACCAGTTCCCCCGTCGTATCAGCCAGCAGACAGTCCACCGTTCCGTCGAGAGGCTTCTTCGAGGTCCTCCGGTAATATCTGACGCCTGCCGCCCGCAGCATTTCCTCAAGCTCGTTT